>PUMT01000225.1 GCA_003551495.1 Bacteroidota bacterium | reverse complement strand
GTTCGTCAAATCCCGCACCAATTGCTATTTCGGCAATTGAGGCATCACCGGGGGCAGGGGCGCGCCCGCCTCTTTTCATATCTTCATCAATAGCCGATGATCCTGAATTAGCCGGATCGCCAAACTTCAAATCATCTTTTTGGCACGAAGCAGCAACAATTGCAACAACTGACAACAATAAAATTTTGTAAGTCATCCTGTGCCCAAGCAACTCTAAAAGGTTTTTTTTCATGATATTTTGGTTATAGTTAATAATATAATCCATAAACACAAAACAGGATTTTTTTGTTCAAATATTTTTGTTATTATTTTCACATTTTAATTGGGGGCAGCACCAAAAATCATTTTTTACATTTTCCGGAGAATTAATTTACACCCGCATAAAAATCCTCTACAACTGAAAGCCCCGGCAAGGTGTATTGTTGCACAAAACTGCCAACCTGATCCTTGCAGCCCCCAACTGATTAAGGTGATTTTTTATTAAAATTTATGGAAGGTATAAAATTGCTTCTGAAATTATCCTGGAAGCAAGTTGGTCATTATTTGCCACAGTATCCCTGTAATATTTCATGTTTATCTTTTTGGTTTTTTTGACAAACACTTAATTCAATAATAATATCAGGGTTACTTAATAAAAAAATATTGAGAGGTTTTTTCTATAAATTTTTTACCGGTAATTATATTCCAAATAGGAGGCAGTTTTTTCCATTACAGCTTTACCATGAAGTTTTTCAACAATGTAGAGGGACAGATCTATCCCTGCGCTGATACCGGCCGAACTCATGATCTTTCCATTGTCAACAAACCGCTTGTCACCGGTTAATATCGCCCCGGGCGCTATTTCGGCCATGTCATCAAAAACTTCATGGTGCGTGGTGTACCCAATATTATCGAGCAAGCCAGTTTTGCCTGTTATCATAGCTCCCGAGCAAACTGAGAAGGTAATTTCTGACTTATCAAACGATGCTTTTACCCAATTAAGCAGTTTTAAGTTGTTCAGAACCTTCCTTGCCCCCACTCCGCCTGGTATGATCAAAATATCAATTGGCGGACAGTCATTTACAGAATAGTCTGAAATCACCCTTAACCCGTTTACGGTTTTTATTACCTCTCCTTTTTCAGAAACTGTAAAAGTCTCAAACAATCTGAAATCATTCAGTTCATTTGTGACGCTAAAAACCTCATAAGGTCCAGCAAAATCAAGCAATTCAACATCTTCGAACAATAATATTCCGACTTTTTTAATTGACATCTTTCAATGATTTTAGTTATTTTTAAAACCGCGTCATCAGGCAAACTTGCGATTTACTCTACAACCGCTATTTTTATTAAAAATCATAAAGCTGAAAAAAATTCTAACTTAAGCGTGTAAATCAGAAAACAAAACTATCAAAATCCCGTAAAAAAATTGACTGACAATAATCTGACGGACTACTTTTAAAAAAACCGCAAAACGGCTATCAAATTACAATAAAAAGATGAAAAATACACTGTGCATATTCTTTTTACTTTTTGTTTTCAGTAATACTTATTCACAAAAGTTTGAATGGTGGTCGGCTTCAAAATTTGAAAAACCGTTCATATCAGAAATGTATTCCCCGCTTTTCAAAATTGAATTAAACAGCATCAACAGGCTGCATCCTACTTACTACAAGGAAAGTCCTGAAAGCAGACCATTCAATGAATTACAAACCGGTATTCAGATCCCTGTATTGCAATACAGGCAAAGCCGTCAGTCGGGCAACCTGAAAATTGGTTTCAGTATTCCATTAAGCGCTCTTATGCTGATAGATATGTATGAAAGTATTACAGCCCCATTAATAAATAACGATTATCGTTTTGGAGGGAAAATTACGGCGCTTTATTCCCCATATTCAATGCAGGACAGGTTTATAAGAAACTTTTGTTTAACCCTGGTCCCTTTATTTCACGAAAGTTCTCACATTGGTGATGAATATGCTTTGCATGGTTACAACACACTCCCGGATTTTAAGCGGATCAACCTTTCTTATGAGGCATGGCAGCTTTTTTTGGGGGTAAACAGGCCGGACAGTCTGGCAGGACGACTGTTGAGCGCTGAAATAGGCTACCAGAGATTAATGCCGTGGAAGGAGGGTTATTATAACCCTGACTCGCTTGAAGTGAAAGGTATCGAGATCCTGCCTTCACAAAACAGGGATCTTTGGCTTATGAGAATGAATTACCAGCAGCCATTAAGGCAGGATAACAAATCGGGCGGACAAATAGTTATCTCTTTTGAAACCCGCAGGGAAACGAAATTGGGGTACACCTCAGGCAACCCTGAAGAAAAAGTATGGTCATTCAACGGTTATGCAGGTTACCGTATCCCGAAAAAAAACAGCCGGAACCATATCGGGATATATTTCAGGCATTACAGGGGACTTGTGCCATACGGGCAATTGCGCGATAAAGCAAATTTCCGGCTCACCGGTCTAAGCGTGGTAATCAAATAGGTTAAGCCGGCAAATTAAATATAATGGTATTTATTACACTTCCGGCACAAAACATTGATCAGAAACTCTTTCCTGCTTTTGTTCTTTTTGAAAAATGAACAGTATTCGTTATGATCTATTCTCCCGGTTTTAGAGGGGAAAAATTAATCCCATCGGGTTCCTTTCCTGCATCAAAATGAACTGTTATTTCCATTGTGTTCAAATCAATTACAGTAACCACATCTGAACGGGTATTGGCCACGTAAACATAATTGTTATCAGGTATAACCAATCCGATCGGCACGGAAGTCTCTTCAAATTCACTAAAAAATCTTTCGGGATCTGCATCTTCGGGTACTGGCGGGGTGAGTTTAATTTTTTCGATTAACTTCTTTTCCCGGGCATTAAAAACTGCTATGTCTCCCGACCGGGCATTGCTTACAACAAAATATTCACCATTGGGTGAAAATTTCCCCCTGATTGGAAAATCTGCACATTCAATTTTTTTGATAAGTTCCAAACTTTCGATATTAAAAACCGCTATTGTATTTTCAGCACGGTTTGTAACCCATAATTCTTTCCCGTCAGGTGATACATCAACACCTTCTGCACCTTCCCCGCTGTAAAGCTGCTTCAGCAACTCTCCGGTTTCAAGGTTGAAAACTGTTACGTTTCCAGTGCGGATACTGGGAACAAAAGCGTATTTAGCATCGGGAGTGGCTGCTACCATATGCGATACTTCCTGTTGGGTATTCATCTTTTTTTCTATTTCACCGCTATCCATATCGATCAATAACAGGCTATTGCTCCCTTCTGTTGTAACCAGCATTTTGCCGGTACCATTCAGCCAGAACATGCCATGAGGACGTGTGTTATCACCAAGGTCAATAGTTTTTACCACTTCTGCTCTTACAATATTATAAACTGTTAAAGTATTTCCGGGATTTCCCCGTTCACCGTAATTACTAACAACTGCATATAAACCGTCAGGAGAAATTTCTATTTCATGCGGTTGAAGTCCGGTTGGCAGCATCTTAATGGTTTTGCCCGTAGCCCTGTCAATCAGAGAAATGTCATCACCGCTTTTATTAGCCACTACCAGTGTCCCCTTCTTGTTTGCTTCTTCATCCCTTTGTGAAATAATCAGTGAAGTAAAAATTAAAGCAGCGACCATTGCTGCTGTCAGAAAAAAGAACTTTTTCATATCGTCAGTTTTTAAAAAATTAACAAGATTTAATAACCCCCTCATAAGCCATTGGCAGAAAAAAAACATGGAATTTTGGGCTGAGGCAGGTATCATATATTAGTTAATTCCAGTAACTAACTAAATAACATAATAGCGAAAAAATAGTTCAACTGCTGCTTTCCCTGAATTGATTTAAATTTTTCAATCCATCTGGGAGTTACCGGTTAAAATTCACATAACCCCTGCTCCATTGCCCATGGCCTCCGGTTTGAGCGCACTATACAACAACTTTCCATGGCCTCCGTTTTGAGCGTACTACATAACAATTGCCCAGGGCACCGGGTTTTAGGACACTATACAACAATTTTCCGGCCTTCAAAGGGAACAGTAACCTCAATATCATTGATTGTCTTTCCGGAGAATATTTTCTCAATTGCTTCTTCATTCCATCCGGGATTCAAATGAATTGGTATTAACCTGTTAACATTGGATTTTTTCAGCAGCTCAAGTACTTCTTCAAAAACTGAGTGCCTTTTTGCGCCATCCGGATTTGAATCTTTTTCTTCGAGGGTCATCCAGACTTCATGCAAAACAACTTTCGTGTTCCTGATGAATTCAATTGTATTCTCTTCAGTTACGGTATCGGTTATATATGCAATGTTGGCGTCAATTTTTATTCCCATGCTGCCTCCATCGTGGTTTTGCCTGGTGAAATCAAACTTGTGGCCACTTATCTCCATTACATGACTTTCAACTTCATTAACAGATTTCAGATTTGGGAAATCCTTGATATTGAAGGGAAAGAACGGAGGATTAATAATCCTGTTAACAGCATCTTTTCCTTCAATATCGACAAATGGCTTTGAGGGTAAATAAAAATTAAGTCCTGTATCCGGCAGGATCCCTGCAAGATACGGCAGTCCGGCAATATGGTCCAGGTGGTAATGTGATAGTATTATGTTTATATCACTGAAATTACTGATTACAGTTTTAATTTCCGGTTCATTCAACCTTGACAAACCGGTTCCTGCATCAATAAGAAAAAGGCTGTTTTCATCATAAAACAAATATGAAGCGGTATGCCTTCCGAAAGTAGGAATAAAACCTTTTGTTCCCAGTGGTAATATATCCATAACAATATTTTTTTAGTTAAATATTTTAAATCCTGTCAACTATTGCATACTAATATACCAGAAAGGCTTTGCACAATCTGTTTTAAAAATTCATAGCAGATAAGGAATAACCGGGTATAATGCAGGTTCGAAGGTGAATATTCATGAATAAACAAAAATTTTTAAATATTCCCGCTGACAAACCGATAGACACATTACCCGGTAATATCATTCCTTGCCGGGAAAGAAAACCCTGCTACTTCAGCGCCTCTTTCACAGCCTTTTCTGCATGAATTGCCGTGGTATCAAAAACCGGCACCGGTACATCTTTCTGGTTTACAATTAAAGGGATTTCGGTGCAGCCCAGAATTATGCCACCGGCTCCTTTTTCAACAAGATTATCAATAACCTTTAAAAAATCACTTTTTGATGATTCAATTATTTTTCCTAAACACAGTTCGCTGTACAATATTTTATGTATCAACTCCCTTTCTTTTTCGTCAGGTATAATAACATCAATCCCAAACTTATCTGATATCCTCTTTTTATAAAAATCCTGTTCCATTGTGAATCTGGTGCCCAGAAGCCCCACCTTCCCCAGGCCGTGGTCCCTGATTGCTTCTGCTGTGGCATCAGCAATATGTATCAATGGGACGGATATGTTTTTTTGTACTTCATCTGCCATCTTGTGCATTGTATTTGTGCATATTACAATCATATCCGCACCGGTGTTTTCCACCTTTTTTGCTATATCAACCATTTTCCGGGTCAATTCTTCCCAGCTGTTTTTGTGTTGAAGCAACTGTATCTCTTCAAAATCCACAGAATACAAAATCAACCTTGCAGAATGGAGTCCGCCCAGTTCCTCTTTAACCTTTTCATTAATAATCCTGTAATACTCATGCGAAGACTCCCAGCTCATTCCTCCTATCAGTCCGATTGTTTTCATATTATTTTTAATATTTGATATCTATTACCTTCCTACTGTTTCTTCAGTATGAAATAACCGCTAATATCATCGATTCTGCATTCGTCTTCTGTGAATCTGATGATCTGGTTGCCGTGCATCCATGTATTGTCCCCTGTATAAGTCCGCAATGTGTCGGCAGTTTCACGTCCTGCCATTGATATAACAATACCATCAGAGAGGGCAGATACGTCAACAGACAAAACTCTCCCTCTTGCCTGTCCGCTATACCTCCCTTCCAGAGATTCGAGGTTTATATCAATATCGGATTTTTCATGCTCTTTCCTTTCCAGTATTTTCCAGGTGAGTTCTTCTGCAAAATATGAAGCTCCCATTGGACCGGTAGTGTTCACGAGACAGATAATATACAAATTATTGTCAGGATAATACCTTGTATCAGATAAAAACCCGTTTATCCCGCCTCCATGTCCGATAACCCTGTTGCTGAAATCCGAATAGTTTATCAGTCCCATTGCATATCGCAGAGCAGAGCCGTCTTTTAACTCGCCGGGTGTTATCATTAACCGGTAGTATGAATCGCTGAGTAAAGCACCTTCATGTAATGCTTTCATCCATGTAAGCAAGTCTTTTGTACTGCTTGCCAAAGAACCCGCTGCATATGGCCAGGTGTGATCCAAATAGGACCTTTGCAGCAGCCTGTTACTGCTGTAAGCATACCCGTATACCTTGCCGGGTATCACTTCTGAATTTGAGCTGTAATAGGTATTATTCATTCCCAGTGGTTCAAAAAACTGTTCTCTCAGGTACTCTTCATAACTCATTCCCGTTACCTCTTCAATAATGAGTCCCAGGAAAAAATATCCTGAATTATTATATATCATTGCCTCACCGGGCTCGAAAAAAAAATCCTTTTGTTCAACCAGTCGAACCAGGGAATCCCTTTCATGCCTGTGAACGGACAACTCCCTGAACTCAGGGAGTTCCGTATAGCTGGCGATTCCTGAAGTATGATTCAAAAGATTATTAATGGTTATAACCCTTCCCCTTGAGTCAAAGTCAAGATATTTGGTGAAATCATCTTCCAGGGAAAGTTCCCCTGCTTCCACGAGCCTGAGAATAGCAGCAGAAGTTAATTGTTTGGTTACAGACCCTATCTCAAATGAAGCATTATCGGGAATTGGAACAGACAACTCCAGGCTTGCATAACCGTAAGACCTGTCCAGCAGCATCTCCCCGTCCATATAAACTATAACTGAAGCACCTGCTATATAAGAACTGTCAACACCCGACTGAAACAGTGAGTCAGCAAACTGAACCAGACTGGTTACCGGTTCCTTTTTGTCGGCAGTGCAACTGCTTATCAGTATTGCGGCGGCAATAACTATTGAATATATTTTTTTCATAAGATACGGTTTAATTGGTTTACAGAACAACTGTCTCATGTTTATCTTTGCTTTAGCAATACAGATGCCAATATGTTGTTAATCTTCAGTTTAAAGAAACCCGGAAAACAGTAGTGATAAAATAAGTACGATGACTATTATCGCATATAAAGCCAGAGTGACAACGGTAAAAATCCCAATAAACTTAAAAAGGGATTTCAGGTTTCTGAATCCTGAATTTATTGATTGCATATCATTTGAATCAATACCTTTTTTTATCTCCATCGAGTAACGAAGCAAATTTGTAACCGGAATAAAATAGAGAGCCCCAACTATTACATAGAAGAATCCCATTATTCCTGACATAAATCCAGGCTCAGGGAACGGGCTCCCGAAAGATAAGGTGATAAAAATAAAAATCCCGAATACTATCATTAATGCCATTACTACATAGCCGACGATTGCCAAAAATTTTCCCCATTTGGAGGTTGTCAAAAGATAGCCGGCGATTTGCGGATTGGCAAAAAATTGGTTTTCATCAGGCAACTGGCTTTTTTCCTGAAATTCTTGTTCATAATTTTCCATATTACTGTTTTTAAAAAAACATTGATATTAGGTTGGTTTACAGGACTCCATATTTTGTGCAAATAATTTCTCCTCTCTGTTGCCGGTAAAATATATCTATATTATTGTTTATCATTTCAAATATACCTGCTGTCATAAGCCCAGTGCAAAAGAGCCTGCCTCTGTACCGGCCTGCATTCCGTGTCACCTTTTAAACAGTGTTTTCTTATCTGTGCTACATGGCGTTTCATAGCTTTCCACCTCCTGATCTGGCGTTCATCATCTTCTGAACGCCTGCCCATATAGTAACGGCAATACCACTGAAACCATCCCCTGGGGTCCTGGGGGTGGATCCATCCTTTTTCCAGCCAGTATGAGAGTGATTTGGAAGCACTAACCCTGAAAAAATTGATCTTCGGATCGGCTTTTTCGGGGGAGAGCCTGGCTTTTTCAAACCACGATGAAGGGAACTCATTACGGCAGTCATTCATATATTTCCCGCCGAAGACACCCATCTGCAGCATTTGTTTCGGAGTCAGGTCAGGTTTGAAGTCCGGGTGAAAGCACCTTCCAGCGGGTTTCGTCAGGATGTATCTGTACCCTTGCTGCATACGGTCGTTTACAATTATCTCTTTTGGTTCCACCCTTTAGCAGAATATAATTATTGGATATACTAAAATAATAAATTATTGATTCACTGAAGTGAGTTTAAAAAAGAAAAAGGAATAATCAGGGTTAGATTTAAGTTGAACAACTGAGGGAATTAAGGGTAAAAATCTGAAAATACACCAAAAGGCGAAGTTGCTTTATCTCCGTTGTATCTTTTCATAATTTGAGTTTCTTAAATTGTTATATACCGTTTTTTATATTCGTGATACGGAAATTCCACCGGCCACTGCAGATAATCATAAACTCCTGATATTTTGTTATAACGCTCTTTTGTGCGGTTCATTTAATGGTGGATTTTTTAAATGTGAGAAACGCTGCTGATTAATCAAGCCCGCAACCAGACTTGTAAAAGAAGGGTTCAATTGTCGTACCAATCAGGTGCCGCAAAAGGTTTGATATGTTTTATCAAATTCCTGATCACTAAAAAGCAGATCATTAAACTCTTCCTTGTATTCATAAGGTGTTCGAAGTGCATTTAACAAAGCGTGCAGTTTAGACATATTACCTTCATCTGCCAAATCAATTGCTTCTTCAACATGAAAATTTCTTGGTATAATAACAGGGTTGTTTTTTTTCATTAAGGATATTGAATATTCTAAATCCTTTTTACTCCTGCCCGGGCTCTCTCTCCACCTTTTTTTCCAGGGCTTAATAGCCTCTTTGAAATCAGAATTGCCATCCAACAAACCGTCCATGTACAAGCCGGTAAAAGCATTAGTGTAATCTGCTCCATACTTCAGCATAATACTCATTAATTCATCCACCAGAACATTGTCCCCTTCTCCGGGTTCTTCAATCCCTATCTTGGAAAACATCATTTTATACCATTTCTCTGAAAATATGTTGTCAAACTGATTAATTATTTTAATAACCAGCGAAATTGCCTTGTTTTCATCGGTATGAATAACCGGCAATAATGCCTCTGCCAGTTTGGAAATATTCCATTTCATTATCCCGGGTTGATTTCCGAAAGAATATCTTCCGAACCTGTCAATGGAACTAAATACGGTTTCAGGATTGTAACTGTTCATAAACGCACAGGGACCATAGTCAAAAGTTTCACCTGATATGGAAGTGTTGTCTGTATTCATTACCCCATGAATAAAGCCAACCCGCATCCATTCAACGATCAGATCAATCTGCAAATGCATTACCTTCCCGAGAAAACTTAAGGCAGGATTTTCAGCCTCTGATATTTCCGGAAAATGCCTGGATATGGTATAATTCAAAAGGGCTGTTAAATCTGCTTTTGTGCCCAGGTATCCGGCATATTCAAAAGAGCCCACCCTGATATGGCTTTTCATCATCCTTGTAAGTACAGCGCCTTTATGAATAACATCCCTGTAAACCGGTTCATCTGTTTTTACTACTGCCAGACTTCTGGACGTTGGTATTCCAAGGTAGTGAACAGCCTCGCTTATTAAATATTCCCTGAGCATCGATTTTAAAGTTGCTTTACCGTAACCGTT
>PUMT01000153.1 GCA_003551495.1 Bacteroidota bacterium | reverse complement strand
TTTGCAGAAGAGAAAAAAAAGGGCAATTTAAAAAAACTCATTGTTACCGGCTGCCTCTCACAAAGGTATTCCAGCGAGCTTATCGGTGAGATCCCGGAAGCGGATGGTTTTTTTGGGGTATGCGACTGGAAATCTGTTGCCGGTGCTTTGGGTACAGCAGACCTCCCGGAAACAGGTGACCAAAGAATAATATCCACACCAAACCATTATGCCTATCTCAAAATATCTGAAGGGTGCGACCGTACCTGTTCTTTTTGCGCCATTCCAATGATAAGGGGAAAATATGTTTCAAGTCCGTTAGATAAACTGGTTCATGAAGCAGGTTTGCTGGCGGAAAAGGGCGTAAAGGAGCTTATTCTTATTGCGCAGGATCTGACTTATTACGGAATTGATATTTACGGAAAGCCGGAGCTGCCCCGACTGGTTGAAAGGCTTTCAGGTATTGAGGGAATAGAGTGGATAAGGTTGCATTATGCCTATCCATCGTTGTTCCCGTCCGGAATACTTGATATAATGCGGGAAAACCCGGTTGTATGCCGTTATATTGATATACCCCTGCAGCATTGCTCCGACAATATCCTTGAAAAAATGAGGCGCTCACCCGGGAAAAGGAAGATCAGGGAGCTGATCAGTTTTATCAGGGAAAAAGTTCCCGGTGTTGCCATAAGAACCACATTGCTTACAGGGCATCCCGGAGAAACGGAAAATGATTTTGAAGAGCTGAAAGAGTTTGTAAAAGAGATGGAGTTTGAACGCCTTGGAGTGTTTGCATATTCACATGAAGAGGATACATTTTGCTGGAATAACTACTCTGACACGTTGCCGGAAGAGGTAAAAGAGCGCAGGGCTTCCGAAATAATGGAAATACAGCAAAAAATATCTGAAAAGCTCAATGCCGCAAAAGTTGGCAAAACATACAGGGTACTTATTGACAGGGAGGAAAAGGACTTTTTTGTGGGCAGGACTGAGTTCGATTCACCTGAAGTTGATAATGAGGTAATTGTAAAAAAGCCCGGAAATATTGCTCCGGGCATGTTCTGTAATGTAAGGATAGATTCGGCCGGTGAATTCGACCTTTTTGGCAATTTAACCGGGTAATTCCCTTTTTTGTAGTTAAACCAACCTCAAACTACCCGGTTTCTGCCAATAATTCAATATGTCACGATTTCTGCTTCTCTTCCTCTTTTTTATCAACCGTGATTTTTACTTCTTCCTTTTTCTTGTTGAATCCGGCTACAATGGTATCCCCGACTCTTAACTCAGATTTGATAATTATTTCAGCCATCGGATCTTCGAGATACTTCTGTATAGCTCTTTTCAGCGGCCTTGCACCGTACTGAAGGTCATATCCTTTTTCAGCTACATAATCCTTCAATGCAGGCTTTATCTTCACATTGTAACCAAGATTGCCAACACGCCTGTAGAGGCCTGAAAGTTCTATGTCAATTATCTTATGTATATCTTCACGGGAAAGATGGTTGAATATTATTACATCATCCACCCTGTTCAGGAACTCCGGAGCAAAAGTCTGCTTGAGAGCCTTCTGGATCAGGCTTTTCATATACTCCTGCGATCCGGCTTCACGGGCTGAAGTGCTGAAACCTAAACCTTTGCCGAAATCCTTCAACTGCCTCGTACCGATATTGGAAGTCATTATGAGTATTGTGTTCTTGAAATCGACACGGCGTCCCAGACTGTCGGTCAGCTGCCCATCATCAAGCACCTGCAGTAATATATGGTATATATCCGGGTGAGCCTTTTCTATCTCATCCAGAAGCACCACTGAATAGGGCCTGCGGCGCACCTTTTCGGTCAGTTGACCGCCTTCCTCATAACCCACGTATCCCGGAGGCGCCCCCACCAGTCTGGATACAGAGAACTTCTCCATATACTCGCTCATATCAATCCTGATAAGGTTGTTGGAGCTTTCAAAGAGGTGCTCTGCCAGAACTTTTGCAAGCTCGGTTTTCCCGACACCTGTGGGGCCAAGGAAAATGAAAGAGCCTATCGGCTTGTTAGGGTCTTTCAGTCCCGCACGGTTACGCTGAATTGCCTTCACAACATTGTCTATTGCCTGATCCTGACCCACAACACGCGACTTGAGTTCTCCGCCCATTTTTACCAGCCTGACACCCTCATCCTGGGCAACACGCTGAACAGGAACACCTGTCATCATTGCAACCACTTCTGCAATTTTGTCTTCATCAACCTTTTGCCTGTTCTTTGAGAGCTCCTGCTCCCATTTCTGTTTTTCTTCTTCAAGCAGATCCAGGAGTTCCTTCTCCTTGTCACGGTACCTTGCAGCAAGTTCAAAATTCTGGTTTTTTACAGCCTTAACCTTTTCCTGCCTTATTTCATCCAGCTCATTCTCGAAATCGAGTATTCGTTTCGGTACAACAATATTGGATATATGCACCCTGGAGCCTGATTCGTCAAGGGCATCTATAGCCTTGTCAGGCAGGTGTCTGTCAGTTATATACCTTTCTGTCAGACTCACACATGACTTTATTGCTTCCGGTGTGTATGTCACATTGTGATGGTCTTCATATCTCTCCTTGATATTGTTGAGTATTTCAACCGTTTCCTCCTCGCTGGTTGGTTCAACCATTACTTTCTGAAAGCGGCGCTCCAGGGCTCCGTCTTTTTCTATATGCTGCCTGTATTCGTCAAGTGTGGTTGCACCTATACACTGTATATCACCCCTGGCAAGTGCAGGTTTGAGCATGTTGGCCGCATCCAGCGAGCCGGTTGCTCCACCGGCACCGACTATGGTGTGTATCTCATCTATGAAAAGAATTATCTTGCTTGTTTTGGATAGTTCGTTCAGTATGGCCTTGATCCGCTCCTCAAATTGTCCGCGGTATTTTGTGCCTGCAACAATTGAAGCCAGATCGAGTGTCACAACCCTCATTCCGAAAAGTATCCTGGAAACCTTCTTTTGTACGATCCTCAGAGCCAGTCCTTCAACAATAGCAGACTTGCCCACGCCAGGATCGCCTATTAAAATGGGATTGTTCTTTTTGCGCCTGCTGAGTATCTGTGCAAGCCGTTCAATTTCGACAGACCTGCCTATTATCGGGTCGAGCCTGTCTTCTTCAGCAGCCCTGGTCAGGTCTATGCCGAAATTGTCGAGCACAGGTGTATCGGAAGTTGACTTGGCGCCTGGCCCGGGGGCCTGCTTTCCACCCCCGAAAGGGCCTTTTATATCGTCGTCGTCGTCATTCGGAAACTCCGCCCTGGGCTTTTTATACTTTTCTTCCATCTCTTCCTTCACATCAAAATAATCAACATTTTCGTCAGCAAGCAAACGGGTTATCAGGTTTGTTTCATCTTTCAGTATTGCAAGAAGAAGATGCCCCGTGTTAATGGTATCTGTTTTCATTGCCCTTGCCTCAAGGTGAACCAGCTTCAGTGCCCTTTCCGCCGTTTTTAAAAGTGGCAGGTTTTGTGATTCTCCCGGATCAAGAGCTTCTCCCTCTTTGAGTTTTTCTTCGATTGATCTGCGTAATTCTGAAAGGTCGAGCCCGAATGATAAAAGTATATCAATAGCTGTTCCCTCGCCATCTCTGAGAATCCCAAGGAAAAGATGTTCAGTGCTGATATTCCTGTTCCCAAGCCTTATTGCTTCCTCCCTGCTGTACAGAAGCACATCCTTAACTCTTTGTGAAAAATTTGCATCCATATTTTTTTCCTCAAATTCCTTTTTCTGATTTTATAAAAACCGGCTGACAGTCCCCCTTCACTTTCCTGATTTTCCCTGCCTGCCAAAGATTCTGCCTGTGATGTCAGCTTTTAATATATTTGTTGCCAAAAACCGTGCCGAAAATAAACAGTGCCGGCAACCAAATATAACCGGTTAATAACTTTCCCGGTGCTGAACATTCCCAAATGACAAAATTACAAATAAAAATATACTTTAATTTTTTATATGGACATATTTTAAGCTTAAAACCACTTTTCAATCTGCAGGTTAAACAGGAATTACTGAAAAGTGACACCTTCTGCCAGTTACTTATTTCAGTATTCCTGTTATAGAATTTAAGGGATTTTTTGCAGGGAAATTAATTTGAAAACTGTTAATAATTATGACGATTTTCAGGATAATTTTCAACATATTATGACTATTTTAGTGCCGCTTTATTGAGCAGGCAGTTTTTTTGTTTGTTCATGATAACCCGAAGATTTACAGAATTAACAGTTTGTTTTAAAAATCCATTTTGATTTTATGTCAGATGCAACTAACATAAGCAAGGTAAATATTGAGGAGGAGATGAAAACGGCCTACATTGATTATTCAATGTCGGTTATTGTTTCACGAGCACTCCCGGATGTCAGGGACGGACTTAAGCCAGTGCATCGCCGTGTTCTTTACGGAATGTACGACCTCGGGCTTTTAGGCAACCGGGGTTATAAAAAATCTGCCAGAATAGTGGGAGAGGTGCTTGGTAAATACCACCCTCACGGAGACTCCTCAGTTTATGAGGCAATGGTTCGCATGGCCCAGACATGGTCTATGAGATATCCGCTTGTTGACGGACAGGGTAATTTCGGTTCAATTGACGGTGACAGACCGGCAGCCATGAGGTATACTGAAGCCAGGCTCAGGAGGATTGCTGAGGAAACACTTACAGATCTCGATAAGGATACTGTAGATTTCAGGCTGAATTTTGACGACACACTTGAGGAACCTTCCGTATTACCTGCCAGGATACCCACCCTGCTGGTTAACGGCGCCTCAGGTATAGCAGTCGGGATGGCAACCAATATCCCTCCCCACAACCTTTCAGAGGCCGTTGATGCAATAATAGCATATATAGATAACAGGGAGATAGAGCCTTCCGGATTGATGAAATATATTAAGGGCCCCGACTTCCCGACAGGCGGAATAATTTATGGTGTCCAGGGAATAAGGGATGCCTACGAAACCGGCAGGGGAAGGGTGGTGGTAAGAGCCAAAACCCAGGTGGAAACAACCCCGACCGGCAGGGATAAAATTATTGTAACTGAAATCCCCTACCAGGTCAACAAAGCTGAAATGATAAGAAAAACCGCCGAACTTATCAATGAGAAGAAAATCGAAGGCATTTCATACATCAACGATGAGTCTGACCGGGGAGGAATGAGAATTGTTATAATCCTTAAGAAGGAAGCAATGGCCCAGGTTGTTCTCAATAACCTTTATAAACATACACAACTTCAGACCTCCTTCAATATCAACAATATAGCTCTTGTGAACGGAAGGCCTAAGGTGCTCAACGTCAAGCAGTTGATAACCCACTTTGTAAATCACAGGCATGAAGTGGTAGTAAGAAGGACTGAATACGAGCTTGAGCAGGCAGAAAACCGTGCGCATATTCTTGAAGGACTATTCATAGCCCTGGATAATCTGGATGCTGTAATAAGCCTGATCCGCTCATCGCAGACACCAGAAATTGCCAGGGATGGGCTGATGTCTGAATTCGGTTTAACCGAGGTGCAGGCAAAGGCAATTCTTGATCTTCGTTTGCAGAGGCTTACCGGACTGGAAAGGGAAAAGATAAGGGAGGAGTATGAAGAGCTGAAGAGAATGATAGATTATTACAGGCAGATACTTGCCAGCGAAGATATGAGAATGCAGGTAATCAAGGATGAACTGTTTGAGATAAAGGAAAAATATGGGGACCAGAGAAGGACTAATATAGTACCGGATGAAGGAGAGTTCAATCCGGAAGATTTCTACGCTGATGATGAGGTTGTTATAACCATATCCAATCTTGGTTATATAAAACGCACCCCGCTTACAGAATACCGTACCCAGTCGAGGGGAGGAGTGGGGTCAAAAGGTAGTGTCACAAGGGATGAGGATTTTCTTGAACACCTTTTCGTGGCAACAATGCACAATACTATGCTTTTCTTCACTGAAAAGGGAAGGTGTTACTGGCTAAAGGTTTACCAGATTCCCGAGGGTAACAAGGCTTCGAGGGGAAGGGCTGTACAGAACATAATAAATATTGAGCCTGATGATAGAATTAAGGCTTTTATAAATGTGAAGGATTTTGATAATGAGGAGTTCCTGAACAATCACTATATTATTTTCTGTACGGCGAAAGGGGTTATTAAAAAGACAACCCTTTCAGCGTTTTCACGTCCTCGTCAAAGCGGAATAAACGCCATTACCTTAAGGGAAGGTGATTTCCTGATTGAAGCGAGGATCACCGGAGGAGGTTCAGAGGTTATGATAGCTTCAAGGTCGGGCAGGGCTATAAGATTCCCCGAAGAAGCCATAAGGCCAATGGGCAGGATGGCTGCCGGTGTCAGGGGGATAATGCTCAGTGACGAAGATGACAGCGCGGTTGGAATGATCTGTTTGAAAGACGATAACGAAGATGTTCTGGTAGTGTCTGAAAAAGGGTTTGGCAAGAGGTCCAGACTTGAGGATTACAGAAGGACAAACCGCGGCGGCAAAGGGGTGAAGACCATGAATATTAATAATAAAACCGGCAGACTTGTTGCCGTTAAGGCGGTGTCTGACAACAACGACCTGATGGTTATCACAAAATCGGGTACAGCCATAAGATTGTCACTTGAAAAGATAAGGACAACAGGCCGCACAACCCAGGGAGTCAGACTCATTAACCTTCGTAACGCTGAAACGGTTGCTGCAGTGGCTATTGCCCAAAAGAACGGGGATGATATCAATGAAAATGAAACCGAATGATTTTTGTTACCGGAAGTACAGTTTAGTGTTGCAAAACAATAATTTTCAATACTATTAGTTAGATATTTGAGTTTTATTAATAAATAACTTATTTTTGTGAATTAATTTTATAAAATAAAAAACAATTGAACATGAGACGATTTTTAATCCTACTGTTTTTGATTATCGGAATTTCGGGAACAGCTTACAGCCAGGCTGCTTTAGAAGCGGTTTCCTATGAAGGACTTGAGAGGAGGCTTGAAAGAAGTGACAGGCAAATAGATCCGAGTCAGCATAACTTTTTCGACCGTTTGTTCAACAGGCATGAAAGACCACAGACGTGGCTTAACAGGGCAGATATTTTTCTTGATATATATGAGGCAAATATTGCATTTGTCAGGTTCGGAATGCCGTTAGACGAGTTCGAACTCTTTTTCGGGGACCCGAAAGAAGTTACTACCAAAGAGGCTCCAAGGGGGGGTGAATGGGATGTATATGTATTTCCCAGGATAGAATACTATTTCGAGGATGGTGTTATGGTTGGATGGAAAGAGACCGAAGTTGTTCTGGAGGATCCACTTCCAAAGGCACTCGAATCAATAAAAAAGGCAATTGAGCTTGATGAAAACAACAGGTCTGAGGATGATATTGAAGATCAGCTATTAAGATTAAACAACAATTTCGTCAATGCAGCTATCAATGCATATGAGCAGGATGATTTTGAAACATCATTCCATAACTTCAGCCATTCCATTAAAGTGATTGAAATGCCGCAATACACCATGGAAATTGATACTGCCGTATATTACAACACCGGTTTCCTTGCATCTCAGGTTGACAAACATGAAGAAGCAATTTACTACTACAAAAGGGCAAAAGAGATGAATTACGGCGGTGCCAACACTTATCTGCTTATAAAAGATTCCTACATGATACTTGGTAAAACAGATGATGCCGAAAGGATCCTTCAGGAAGCATTTGAAAAGTACCCTCAGGACAACGCACTACTGGTTGAAATGATCAATTTTTACCTGGAAGAAGAAAGAGGTGAAAGCGCAATGGAGTATCTTAACCTGGCAATTGAACAGGAACCTGACAATCCGTCATATTATTTTGCGCTTGGTGCATTGCACGAGCGCCAGGGCGAGCTTGACAAAGCCCTTGATGCATATATTACAGCACATGAGATTGATCCTGAGTTATTTGAGGTAAACTATAACCTTGGAGCATTTTATTATAACAAGGCACTTGACCTTTTTGATGCTGCAAATGAAATAGTTGACAATGTAGAATACCAGAAGGCCAGGGAAGAGGCATTTGACGTGCTAGAAACAGCACTTCCTTATATGGAAAAAGCCCATGATATCAATCCCGAAGACCAGGATACTATGGAGACTTTAAGAATTCTTTATTACAGGCTGGGAATGGAAGAAGAGTATGAAGAAATTAGCAGGAAGCTAGGACACCAGTAATACTGAATAAAATATATTTAAAGGAGGCTGTTGAAATTTAACAGCCTCCTTTTTTTATATGGATTCCGTATGAAGCAGATTTAGCTTAAATAAATACTGATACTTAAGATTCAACAACAGCCGGAAAGGTTTATGAAGATAAATTTATTTAGGTATCAGATTCAGCAATTGCCGGAAATGTTTATGAAGATAATTTTATATAACCGGTAGAATGGCGGACCATTATTTAAATGTATTGCAGATCATTTTTGTGGGGGGGAGAAAGAAAATTTTGTTTTATAACAAATTATAATTACTAATATTCTCAATTTAACATAATATTAATTATGGGACAAATAAAGGGAAATTACAGCCAGTCCTGAAAGGAATGGTTAGCATGGAATCACTTATCGTGGTTGTAGCTGATCCTGTCAGGGTTCAGCCCGGCATAAATCAGATCGCAGCAGTTGCTGAGCCCGCAAACGGCAGCTCGATTAATCTAATTGCAACAGACACTGATCCTGTCGCACTGAAGCCAGACGTAAGCTGCAGCATATTAAAAAGAACCTTAGCACTGCAAAATACTGTCCGATAACGGTGCCGATAATTTTCCGGCCTTGCCAGGAAAAGATTTTGTTTGTCAGCTATAATGATATTATGTCTGCGCTTCACTGCGTTTCGCTTGCCCTCGCCAGGGCGCTCGGGTAAATATATATCGCACGGGCGCCTGGTTTGAATATCGGGATTAGTCCTCGCCATTATACAAATCCGGGGATTGCAGCTATACACATGCTCATCTTACGCTCATAAAACCAAAAAATCAAGGCTGGCATCAAATCCGGGTAAAACTACTACATGGTTCTCCCCTTTGCATTTTAACTCGTTCCTCCCGGTGGTCGTCACTCAGACAAAAATGCACCGGCCCCTCTCCTCTCGAATCCTCCCCTTGTTTTAGAGCCAGATTTCCTGAAGGCCTTTTGTTTTTTTAGTTTTATCAATTACTACAATAAGTTTGTCTGTATCAAGAAATTCTATTATATCAGGATTCGATGAGTCATTTCATTCACCAATAAATAAAAGCAAATAAATACTTTACTCATTTAATAACCTTACTCTTAAATCTCTTATGAAAAAATTACTACCAATATTAAAATCATCAGGTATATTAAAGCGGAACTCATAAAGTCCATTCATTATATTATCTTCATCTAAACCTATGGTTTTTTGGATATCACGAACACCTAACATATAAGTGTTTCCAGGATTTATTGGAAGCAGATTGGACTGCTGAACAACGGATATCACTTCAATTTCTAAGGCTTTTTTAGGGTTAAATTCCATAGGGAAGCCCCGGATGGCCCTGTTATGGGTTGGCAATATACTTAACACTCTACCTTTGAAAATTGTTGTTTCCATTTTTTTTGACTCCTCCCTTTCAATATTGTAATTTTTATTCTTATCCTGGTCCTTAAAAGGATTACGGCAAGCTGCATTATTAATCAGTAAAACAATCGCCAGAGGAAGAATAAACCTGGTGATCAAATCTAATTTATATAATAATAGAATCATTTTACTAGTATTATAATTTATTTTTTAGCTCAAGCCATTTATCATATTCTGTCGGATCATTAAAGCCGTATTCGGTTTGGGGATTAAGGTATTGTTTAGCCATTTTTTCATAGTGTAACAGATCTTCTAAATCAGCA
>PUMT01000021.1 GCA_003551495.1 Bacteroidota bacterium | reverse complement strand
ATTTACTCCAGAAGAAAGAACGCACTTAAGGGGGAAAGGATTGATGTGGAGATAGCCAACATGATGTATGATGTAAGTGAATCTCTTGTACAGCAATACCATGAAAGCGGCGATTTCGATGGTTTCAATATGGAACTCCTGCGATACTTTTCGGTCGAATCACCTGTGGCAAATGAAGATTTTGCAAAGGTTGCACCAGATGAGATAACCGAAAAAATGCGTAACCTCATAAACGATACATACAAAAGGAAGTCGGAGGTTATCGCAAACCAGGCCTATCCTGTTATAAAAGATGTTTTTGAAAAGAGCCAGCACCAGTACGAAAATATAGTTGTGCCCATTTCCGACGGCTCAAAGGTTTTCCAGGTAGTGACCAATCTGAAAAATGCCTATGAGACGGAAGGCAGGCATCTGGTCAAATCATACCAGAAACTGATCATACTTCTCACAATTGATGAAATGTGGAAAGAGCACCTCAGGGAGATGGACGACCTGAAGCAATCAGTTCAAACCGCCACATACGAGCAGAAAGACCCCCTTCTTATATACAAGTTTGAATCGTTCCAGCTGTTCAAGTCAATGATAGAAAGGGTCAACAAAGAGATTGTCGGTACATTGATGAAAGCCCATATCCCTGTAAGGGATCCTGCAGAAATCAAGGAAGCTGAACAAAGGCGCCGTCTTGACCTCAGCAGGTATGAAACCAGCAGAAGAAATGAAATGCTTTCCACAAAGGAGAGGCAAAAGCCCCAGCCTGTCAAGGCAGAAAAGAAAGTGGGAAGAAATGAGCCCTGTCCTTGCGGCAGCGGGAAAAAATACAAGCACTGCCACGGCAAAGTGGGTGCAGATGTATAATAGTGATGTGCTCAGCATGCCGGATTTTTATTTCCATAAGTTCAACCTTCTTTTTTTCAATAACCTAAAAATCACAGTTATGAATAAAAAAATAACCGCTTTTGCCGTTGCACTGGCATGTTTGCTGGGCACACTGCAGCAGGCAGATGCACAACAGCAGGACACTCCTGTCACCAAAAGTGAGGTAGACGGACATTTTTACAATCTCAGGCACAGGCTTGATCAGTTGATGAAAAAGATAGACGATGTGCTATGGTTTGAAAGGGTTGGAGATGTAGCATATATTGACAAAGTCTTCCTTGCAGGAGCACCGCCACGGGGAGCGGAAAAAGCAACTACGCTTAGCGGACAGAACCCGATCAAATTCTGGTCCTACATCTTCATCCCCAAAGATATTGACCCGTCAAAGAAATATCCACTGCTGGTATTTCCACACAGCGGAATCCACGGCGATTTCAGCACCTATCACACCCATATCATCCGTGAGATGATGGCCCAGCAATACATTGTGGTTGCACCTGAGTACAGGGGCAGTACCGGCTATGGCAGGCTAACATACGAATTGATAGATTATGGCGGACTGGAAAATGATGATGTGAATATCAGCAGGCAGTTCATGCTCGACAATTACGATATTGTTGACCCTGACCGTGTAGGTATAATTGGATGGAGCCATGGGGGGATGATAGCAATCATGAACATTCTTGAGCACCCCGAAAACTACAAATGCGCATTTGCGGGAGTGCCTGTAACAGATTTGATTGCGCGAATGGGCTACAAAAGGCCGGCTTATGAAGATTTCTTTTCAGCTGACTACCACATAGGCAAACAGGTGCATGAAGATATCGAGGAGTACAGAAGGCGTTCACCTGTATATCATGCTGAAAAACTTCAGACCCCCCTCAGGATACATACGAACACAAATGATGAAGATGTTCATGTTCTGGAAGTGGAAAATCTTATTAACAGGCTTAAGGCTCTCGGAAAAGATTTTGAATATGAAATTTACCAGGATATACCCGGTGGACACTCTTTTGACCGTATGGACCATGCCCGGGGAAGGGAGATAAGGTTCAAAATATACAAGTTCCTTGAAGAATACCTTGACCCCCCGGTTAAATTCCGTAATCAAAAGGAAATGGAAAGAGCGGCTTATATATTCAATTAAGTGACCCGATCTTTTCCTTTATTTTGGAGAGCGGCATTTTTTCAGCCAGTCCGCTCTCCTCTATAGTTTTGTAAATTGATTCCGTATCAACTATTCCGGTACTTTTTGCAAAGTAGATAACGGCGTACATGCATGCTGAACGGGCTCCGGCTGACCGGAAGTCCCTTTTGATCACTTCAGCCCCGGTTGAAGGTGTTTCCAGACTTTCATCAATGAACAGCTTCCCCTTCTTCATCCCTTCAATTCTCTTTTTGCTATGTGCAAGTCCGTCAGCCGAAGTAATTATGGCAATATCGGGTACACCAATACCGTGAAAATTGATCGGTTCAGGTGACAGGTTCACTTCTGCAGTGGAAAATCCCACTCCCACCGTTACAGGATAGCTGCCCTTCTGTGTTACATGGCAGCCTGACCTCATGGCAGCACTTGCCAGAAGGGTTGCGGCCGACTGGATACCTTCGCCGGCTGAACCGCTGATGACAAGGGAAAGGTCGCTGGCCAGCACCTCAGGGAAGTCCTTTTCCACACCTTTTAATTCTTCCAGGAGGTCATAGCTCTTTTTGCCCTGCTCCAAAACAAATGCTTTCCTCTCATTTTTCCATACACCTGTTTTCTTTCCGGAGCTTTCGAGTATTTCTGAAAGCTTGCGGCGGGGATTCAGCTTTACGCCGTAGCTTGGGCATATTTCCATCACTTCGGTAAGTGCAAAGCCTTTTACGGAAAAAGCCTCCACCAGCTCATCAGTAATATCCCCTACTCCCATTATCCGGGAAGAATAAGCAGCACCGGCTGTATGGGTAAGCTCACATATGTCATATCCGGCAAAAGGGTTGCCTTCAAACGAAGTTGTAGTACAAAACCCTCTTGGAGTCAGTCCGCTTGTCTGTCCCCCGGTCATCCCGTAAAGCATATTGTTGTGCACCACCACGGTCATGTTCAGATTGAGCCTTGCAGCCTCCATTATGTGCTGCAGGCCAATTGTTGATCCTCCGTCACCTATGAAGACAAGTACCTTTTTATCCGGATTCTCAATCCCAAAAGATATCCCTGCACCAAGTGCCACCGACCTGCCGTGCAAACCGTGAACAGTATGGGTATTCAGGCATTTATCAATTATACCGTGGCAACCTATGTCGGTTACAACAATCACATCAAGAGGAGAGAGTCCAAGATTCTCCAATGCCTGTGCGCTTTTCTTTGCTATCAGGTCGTGACCGCAGCCCTTACAGTAGGGCAGTTCTGTTGTTTTCAATATACTGTTCATACACAATCCTCCTCTTTAAGTATTTCTGAAGGTGTTATCATTTTGCCTGCCGAACCAGCCGTAACGATATTTGCAGGAATTGCAGAACCGAAAACAAGATCTGCAAACTGGGCATTTATATTTTCTTCTGCAATAATAACTTTTTGGTATTTGCCCATTATCATCCGGTAGTCATCAGGGAGAGGCAGAATAGTTTTGGGAACAAGCAGTGAAACCTTCCTGCCTTTTGACCTTGCCTTTCTTACAGCATCCCTTGCAGCTGAGGCTGTTATACCGTATGAAACCACAAGTGTATCTGCCCCGTCCTGCTCATCAAGTTCATAATATGTAAAACTATCCAAACTTTCGGCTGCTTTCCTGTCCAGGCGCACTGTGTTTGCAATTGCTTCATCATTGGAGTGCTGCAGTATACCGTTACGGTCATGTGTGGAAGCATTCAGCCTTACCTGCCACTTATCTGTTGTAACGGGAAGGAAGGGAGGTGCAATCTCATCACCTTCAACGCCGTATGACTGGTAGGGCATGTTGCTGTTGTAAAATTCCCGTTTTACGGGACTTATACTTTCAAGCAGTGAAAGATCAAAGCTCTTCTGGGTCATTACCTCCTCCTTTGAAGTAAGCAGAACTACAGGTGTCCGGAGTTCTGCAGCCAGGCTTACAGACCTGGACGAAAGTTCCCAGCAGTCATTGAAATCCGATGTGCACAATACCGGCAACTGGTGCCCTCCCGATATCATCCCCCTGAGCAGTGCAATATCACCCTGCGCTCCGCATGTTGCGGTGCCCGTGGCCGGACCAAGCCGCTGCACAACTACTATGACCATTGGCAGCTCCATCATGAATGCCATGTTGACAGACTCGATCATAAGGGCAAAGCCCGGAAATGATGTGGCTGTGACCGGCAACCTGCCGGTAGCCGAGAGGCCTGACATCCACTGGAGAGTTGTTATTTCATCGGGTGCAGGAAGCATCAGGGGCATCCTGCGGCTTGCATATAAATAGAGAAGGTTTGCAGGCGTTATGGGATAACCTATGAAAGAGTCCGCCCCTGCACGGGCCATACCTTCTGTAATAAGCCTTGACCCGTCTATCAGAACCTTTCTTTCATTACTGCTCTTTTGCATATATCACTCCTTTATTGATGAGTTGTTCAATTTGTTCATTACCTAAATTAAGCATATCCGACAATATTGTCCTTGTATGTTCCCCGTAATGAGGGGGTCGTGAAAGCTGTTCCTTTGAAGCAATTGTGCTGCAGGAAAATGAAACCGAACGGACTCCCTTTATCTCCCCTGAATTTAGCGGTGCCTCAAAAAGCATCTCTTTTGCTTCAGGGGTTTCAAAAACTTCCTCCATATTGTATACACCACCGGCGGGCACTGCTTTTTCACTCATCTTTTCAAGTATTTCACTTCGGGGGTATTCCCCGATAAGTTCCTGAAGCAGAGATTTGATCTTATCACTATTTCTCACCCTGTCCTGGTTTTTCCTGAAACGGTCATCTTCGGCCAGCTCTTCCCTGCCGAGAAGTTTGCACAGCTCCCTGAACTGCTTGTCAGTTCCTACGGCAAGTACAATCTCCTTTCCGTCAGCCGTACTGAAGATAGTCCCATAAGGCACTATATTGGGATGATCCGATCCAATCCTTTTGGGAATGGAACCACCAACAAGCCAGTTGGTTGCCTGATTGGCAAGTGAAGCAACGCCCGATTTGAAAAGGGATGACTCAATATACTGTCCTTCACCATGAAGCTCCCTGGATAAAAGCGCCAGCAGAATCGCCTCCTTTAGCTGGTGGGCTGCAAGTACATCCATTAGAGCAACCGGCATTTTGGTGGGATTGCCTTCCGGTTCGCCATTCATATAGGTGAAACCGCTTTCAGCCTGTATGATGGCATCATACCCTGCCCTCTTGATTTTGAGGCCATAGCCTGTAATATGTGCAAATATCAGTCCGGGATTATGCTCTTTAAGCGTGGGGTAGTCTACCTTAAGCTTTTCAGCATCTCCGGGCTTATAGCTTACAAGGACTATATCTGATTTCCTCACCAGTTCATATATTATCTCAAGGCCCTCTTCTTTCGTGAGGTCGGTTGCATAAGATTTCTTCCCCCAGTTAACACAGGAGAAATAGCCTGAGATATCAGTTTCCGCATCCTCGGTGGAAAGTTTCCAGTGCCGGGTTACATCGCCGCAGCTTTTGATGTTCTCTACTTTCAGGACATCAGCTCCCAGCTCTGCAAGGAACATCCCGACACTCGGTCCGGCAAGCACATTTGCCAGCTCCAGAACGGTGATCCCCTCAAGGGGAAGCCTGGTGTTTTTTTCCATTTTGTAATATCTTGTTTATTTATATATCAATACAGTTTAACGTTCTTACCAGTATGTCACTGGAGTTTGCCGTTCTTCCTTTTAAGGCGTGACCATATATTGCCCAGAATAATGAGTACTATGGCTGACCCCACACCCACAAATGTGTCTTCCACTTCAAACCAGCCTGCACTCTTGCCGACAATGCTTGTCAGTATTGCAAGTGTACCTCCTGCGAAGGCAAACCTCACACCATCTGACGATATCCAGCCTTTAAAGTATATGCCCATCATAATCACAATTGCGCCTATAGCCCTCAAAGCATATGATATATAGGCAGCATCCAGCACTTCCCTTTGGACGAATATGGCAAGCGGAATAACCACAAAATTTACAAGTATAACCAGTCTTCTTGCTGTGGAAACAACTTTCTGGTCAACTGCACTCTTGTTTATCAGTCCATGATAAATATCCTTGGTAGCAATTGTTACAACTGCAAAATTGACCGGCCCCACTGTTGAGAGTATTGCCGCAAGAACACCCGCCAGTGCCAGTCCCCCAAGCACGGGGTGGATAAACTCAGGGGTTGTCATAAGTGTGGGCAGGACCATCTTGGCGTTGAGTGATTGGGTAAGTTCATTCCAGAGGGGACTGGCAGCACCGTCTACAGAAAAGAAGATGCCTGTCCTTCCAATCAGTCCAAGTATGGCAACCATAATACCAAAAGGCGCAATAATAAGGCTTGAAAGGATAGCAGCCCTTTTGGCGGTTATTGCATTTTTGGCTGCAAAAATAGGCTGGATGCTGGCCTGTCCGGCCATACCTCCAAGAACACCTCCCACTACAAGACTGACGGCATAAGAAAGATCCCCGCTGAAGGGATTATACCAGTTTTGAGGTGAGCCGAGCTCTACAAGTTTTTCAGAGAGCGCACCGAATCCGCTCACTTTGTCAAGCCCTATTATCAAAGCAATCCCGATACCCGTGAACATGGCGACCACATGAATTATACCTGTTATTGCAAGAGCATGCATCCCGCCAACATATGTGTAGGCTGTAATTATCAGTGATGAAATAAGTACTGCATTTACCCAGCTGATATCAAACAATGGTCCCAGTACAGAAGCACAGGTTTGCAACTGCACATACGACAGGGCAATATATGCAAGCAGGAAAGCCACAGCTGAAACACTTTTCGTACGCCTGCCGAACAGATGCTCAAGCATTTCACTAACAGTGTGGACATTCTTTTCCCGGTATTTTCTTGCAACGGTAAATCCTATTATGATCATTCCCAATGCAGTGGAAATATTGTACAGGATTGGCTGCATGGTACCCGAGTTGAAGGAGTTTTCGCTTACACCTATAGTGCTCATGCCCCCCAGCCATTCCGAAGCCACAACAACCGCGCAGGCAATTATACCGAGATTCCTCCCGGCAATAAGGAAGTCAACTGACGAGCGGCTTGCTATCCTTTTTGTAAACAATGAAATCAGAATGACAAACAGAAAATAACCCAGTATTACAGTAAGGTACGTGTTCATTTTACCCCGGTTTTTTTTTGCTTTGCAAATCTAATATTTAGGGCAATAAAAGCAAATAATATTTATCATTACCGTTCTTTTGAAAACACTTTCAATGCGGAACAAAGAATCTCCGATGGGTGCAATGCTTTTCTTCCCGTACCGTCGAGAATATGTGCCCTGCAACTTGTACCGGGAGCGGCAATCAGGGTGTTCCGGGGCGCAGACCGGATTTCAGGGAAGAGTACCAGTTCGCCAATTTTCATTGAAAGGTCATAATGCTCCTTCTCATAACCGAAAGAACCCGCCATGCCGCAGCACCCTGAAGGGATCTCCTCTACAGAATAGTTTGGCGGTAAGGAAAGCATCTTCATGGTATGGAGTGTTGAAGAAACGGCTTTCTGCTGACAATGGCCGTGAAGAAGTATTCTGGCAGGCTCCTGTGTAAAAAGTTCTTTTGCTATTTTGCCCCTGTCTGTTTCTCTACTGATAAATTCATCGATAAGCATCGCTGACCTTGCAACCTTTTCTGCTTCCCCTTTCAACTCATCGCCTGCAAGGTCGGGGTACTCATCACGCAGGGCCAGTATTGCTGAAGGCTCTATTCCAATTACAGGCACATCTTCACCCAACAGACTACCCAGTATCTTGATGTTCCTGCGGGCAATACCGGCGGCTCTCCTTAGAAAACCCTTTGATATCAGAGCTCTGCCACTTTGAATATGGGGCGGTATTTCCACACGGTAACCCAGTGCTGAAAGCAGTTTAACAGTAGAGATCCCGGCATGGACATCGTTGTAACTGGTAAACTCATCGGCAAAAACAATAACCCTCCCCATTTCATTTCCATCAGGTAATAAAGATGAATAATTCCTTTCAAACCATTTCCGAAGGGTGGTTTTGTACAGCAAAGGCAGTTCGCGGTGCAGTGAAAAACCTGCTGTCTTCTTAAGAAGGACTGATGTGAAGGGGTTTTTCAGAAAAAAATTGTACGCGGAAGGCCATAATGACCCCATGCGGTTGAAGAAGCTTAAACCTGCAATAAGCCTTGCCCGGAACGGTATTCCTTCCTTGTCATAGTAATACTGGAGAAACTCAGTTTTAAGTTTTGCCATGTCAACACCGGACGGGCATTCAGACTTGCATCCCTTGCATAAAATGCAAAGCTCCATTATATTAAGCACATCCTTCAGGGAGGCCATCCCTCCTTCAGGGAGGCCTGAAAGATATTCCCTCAATATATTTGCCCTGGCACGTGTTGTATCCTTCTCATCAAGTGTAGCCATGTAGCTTGGACACATAACTCCGCCTGAACCGTTGGTTTTCCTGCAGTCGCCCGAACCGTTGCACTTTTCAGCAGCCCTGAGGAAACCCTCGGTTGATGAAAAATCATAAACGGTATCAGGTTCAATATGTAAACGACCCGGTTCATACCTGAGAAAAGTATCCATCGGGGGTGTTGACGTGATCTTTCCGGGATTGAAAACGTTACCGGGATCCCAGCATTTCTTTATATTGCAAAGTAACTCATGGTTTTTCCTGCCGAGCACCAGCGGTATAAATTCACCCCTTAGCCTTCCGTCGCCATGTTCACCGCTGAGCGATCCGCGGTGTTTTTTTACCAGCCGGGCTACTTCAAAGGCAATGTTTCTGAAGATCTTTCCATCCCCAGGATCCTTCAGGTTCAGTACCGGTCGCATATGCAGCTCTCCGGAGCCTATATGGGCATGATATACACAACTTTTGCCGTACTTTGAAAGTATTTCACGAAATCCCGCAACATATCCTGCCATACCGGCCACATCCACTGCAGTATCTTCCACAACCGAAACCGGGCGTGCATCACCTTTCATATTCGACAGCACACCGAGGGCTGCTTTACGCAGGTTCCAGACCCGGACAATATCCTTGCCTCCAATAACAGGGAAATGATACCCGTAACCTTCATTGCGCAAATCCTTTTCAAGATTGAAAGCCTTTTCCGACACTTCATCCGCAGTGAATCCTGCAAGTTCCACAATAAGTATGGCGGCAGGGTCTCCTTTTATGAAAAAGCGGTTGGCAGACTGCTCTTTATTGTATTTTGTACACTCCAGAACCGTTTTATCCATCAGCTCAACTGCAAACGGCTTGTAACGGAGCGATATAATATTTGCATGAAAAGCATCTTCCAGACTCTCCAGGTGAATGCACAAAAGGACTTTTTCAGGAGGAGGAAGAGGTTCAAGGCTGACCTTTATTTCTGTAATGAATGCAAGAGTACCCTCCGATCCCGCAAGCAACGAACAAAAGTTGAACCTCTCCCCTCCTTTTTTGAACGGTTCGGTATCAATCAAAGTATCGAGGGCATAACCTGTGTTTCTCCTTCTTATGGAAGGCAGAGGATACTCCCTTTGGATCTCCTCTCTGACTGAAGGTTCGGATAAAACTGTTTTAATTTGACTGTATATGCGGCCTTCCAGGTTATCAATGGAGCATCTTGCATCAAACCCCTCTTTGTCAAGAGGCCCGAATTCAGCCATTGTACCGTCACTCAGCACAACCTTCAATCCATTAACATGATCCCGGGTGCTGCCGTACACTACAGAGCGGGAACCGCAGGAATTGTTTCCCACCATTCCGCCTATAACACAACGGTTTGAAGTGGAAGTATCCGGGGCAAAAAACAATCCGTATTCGTGCAGCTTCCTGTTCAGATCGTCAAGAACCACGCCTGGTTGCACCCTT
>PUMT01000175.1 GCA_003551495.1 Bacteroidota bacterium | reverse complement strand
TAGGTATTTTATATTTGTTTCGCCTTTCAGGAACCATAGCAGTTCATGAATTATTGAAGGCAGGTGCAGTTTTTTGGTAGTCAGCAAAGGGAAGCCCTTTTGCAGGTTAAACCTCATCTGGTGGCCGAAAATACTGAGCGTTCCTGTTCCGGTACGGTCTTTTTTACTCTTTCCGTTTTCAAGGACATGGGTGAGCAGATCTAAATATTGTTGCATCTGTCAGCTTTTAAGGTTTCTGTTTTAAGAAGAACGTCACCTGTATTGGATCAGCTTTCCTCAACATTGTAAATAACATTTCTTTCTTTAAGGTAGTTTATAATGAAATTGAAATTCCTGCTGTCCCGGCCAAGATATTCCGGAGGGGAAACCCCTTTTTCCCGGTATCCGGATGATGCAACCAGGTTTACAGCTGCAGTACATGTAAAACCAGTTGTTCTTGCCATGGAGAGGGTACCTGAAGACCCGTCATATCTGTCAAACAGATTCCAGGTATACTTTTTTTTCTTCCCCTTTTCCTTTCCTTCAACGATTATCCTCATAACAGTAAAATCTTCTTCTCCGGGCTTCATTTCCCATTTAGGGAAAAGCAGTTTTGCGGTTAAATCTACAGGTCTGATTGACACTCCGTTAACTTCTACCGGTTCGTTTGAAAAGAACCCTGTTTCGCGGAGAACTTTCAGGTACTCTATACACCCCGGATACCTCAGGGTTTTTTCTATCATGCGCGGTATTTTCATAGTTTTGATAAGCGAACGGAGTCCGTCGGAGTTCCAGGCCTCAAGAGTGCCGATATTGTCAAAAAACATCAGTTCAGGATCTGAAAGTGCTTCTCTTACTGTAAGTTTCCCGTTTTCAACATACCTGGCCGGCCTGATATATTCTTCAATAACATCAATTGGGGAAAATACAGCTTTGTACTCGTACGGCCATTCCCGGACAAAAGGGAGGCCTCCGACATAACATTCGTAATTCTTCACTTCCATCAGGCTGTTGTGATACCCCAGAATAATATTCCCCATGCCCGGGGCCACACCACAGTCGGTTATTACAGTAACTCCATTTTCCCTTGCATCTTTGTCGAGTTCCATCGGATCTTCAGGACAAAAGGATATATCAACCACATCCTTTCTTTCCATGATCACCTGCTTTATCATGTTGTAGCCCATGGATCCGGGAAGGGCACCTATTACTATGTCAAAATCCCTTACAGTGCGCCGAAGTGTTTCATTATCAGACAGGTCTGCATTCAGGGTTCTGATTCCGCTATCCTGAAGCTTTCCAAGTGATCTTTTGCTTATATCAATTACTGTAACATTAAAAACAGGGTGAAGGTCGGCTGCAATAGCACTTCCAACAAGTCCGCCACCCAGAACTGCGATATTTTTCTTGTCCATGATGGTTTATAAAGTAAAATTTAAATAACATCTAAAACATCAAAATTAAGAAAATTAATCCGGTTCAGTTTAATCAAACTCCCATGAAGAAAGTAATCATTCAGTTCTCCAGTGGTTGTTTTTTTACTGCAAGCCCGCCGGAGGTTTATGCTTATGGACCTGTTTCAGGATAAAAAAAATTCATGTACATTTGCGGAAAATTTTTTGCTATGCCTGATTTTGTAGAAGAATTAAGATGGAGGGGCATGATTCACGATATTATGCCCGGAACAGAAGAGCAACTGAAGCGGGAGATGACAACTGCTTACGTTGGAATAGACCCTACAGCAAGCTCGCTTCATATAGGCCATCTTGTGTCTGTTATGATGCTAAAGCATTTTCAACGTTGCGGTCATAAACCCATTGTACTGGTTGGAGGGGCTACCGGACTGATTGGTGATCCTTCCGGAAAATCAGAGGAGAGGAACCTGCTTGATGAGGAAACTCTTCGCTACAACCAGAGGCAGCTTGAAAAACAACTCCGGCGGTTTCTTGAATTCGAAAAAGGGGAAAACAAGGCCGAGATGGTAAATAATTACGACTGGACGAAAGATATAACCTTTCTTCATTTTATCAGGGATATTGGCAAGCATATCACAGTTAACTACATGATGTCCAAAGATTCTGTCAAAAACAGGCTTGAAAGCGGATTGTCCTTTACCGAGTTTTCATACCAGCTTGTTCAGGGGTACGATTTTTTACATCTCTACAGGCAGAAGAACTGCAAACTGCAAATGGGGGGATCGGATCAGTGGGGGAATATTGTTACAGGGACTGAACTGATCCGTCGCAAGGACGGCGGAGAGGCATGGGGGATTACCTGTCCTTTGATTACAAAAGCAGATGGTTCGAAATTCGGAAAAACGGAAGCAGGAAATGTGTGGCTCGATCCCCGGATGACTTCCGCTTACAGATTTTACCAGTTCTGGTTAAATGTTTCAGATATAGATGCTCAGCGTTTTGTGAAAATATTTACTATGCTCTCCGCAAATGAGGTTGAAGATTTGACCCGGGAACACGGTAAAGCTCCGCAGAAAAGATTGCTTCAGAAGACCCTCGCAAGAGAAATGACTGTTATGGTTCATTCGAAGGAAGATCTGGAGCTGGCCGAGGAGGCTTCCGGGATACTATTCGGAAAAGGCACAACAGAATCGCTTGGCAAAATTGATGAGACAACTTTTCTGGACGTTTTTGAGGGTGTTCCAAGATATGAAGCAGAAAATAAATTGTTTTCAGAAGGGGTGACAATATCTGAACTTCTTGCTGAAATAACACCTGTTTTTTCTTCGAAAGGTGAACTGCGCCGAATGGTAAAAGGGGGAGGACTGGGAATTAACAGGGAAAAGATTGATGATCCGGAACAGGTTGTTGACAAAAACCGGCTGATCAACGGGAAATACCTTCTGGTACAAAAGGGGAAAAAGAACTACTATTTGATTGTTGTACGGAAATAAACAGGGACGTGGTTTTTACACCTTCCGGATTTCCGTAAGCTTTGTTGGAAACCTTTAACATTTTCCAGATTTAAGCAAGCTTTGTTAAAAACTTTATAACTTTTTCCTGTTTTCCGCAAGCTTTGTGAAAATCCTTACAACTTTTGGATATTCAAAAGCATTTATTCTGAATTTGATGCTGCAAGAGCCGTGTTAGTGATAACCCGGCAACCGGAAATGATTTTATGTGCCCGATTTACTGCTTTCTAGTGAAACTCAAACCCCAGTATGGAGATATCATCGAAAATTGAGTTATTACCTTCAAGTATCCCGTAATTATTTACCATTTCATTAATATTCTCTTCAACAGGGTTTTTGTTGACAATAAATTTTTCAAGGGCTTCAGTGCCCATTTCAACGTTGTTTTCGTCAAGTATTTCAACCAGTCCGTCAGTATAGGAAAGTAGCTTGCTTTTATTTTTGATCTTAAGGGTTTCCTGTCTGATAAACGGTATTTCATCCAGCATTCCAATCCCCACGCAGTTGCTGTTCAGGTAAGAAAGCCTTTTGTTGACCATATCGTAAATAATTGGAGGGTTGTGTCCTGCATTAATATATGTCAGCTCACATGTTCTTGTGTTGTACTTGCCTATGAACATTGTAATGAACCGCTCACCTTTTGTGGTTTCATTTATTCTCTCATTCAGAGTGGTTATAAGGCTGGTGAATTTAATCCCGGAAGTAAAGAGGGCTCTCAGGTTAGCCTGAAAATTTGACATTATTATAGCTGCCGATATACCTTTTCCTGATACGTCAGCCATGCAGAATCCATACTCGTACCTGTTAAGTTTTATAAAATCATAATAATCGCCTCCTACATCAAAGTGCGGATGATAAAATGCTGAAGCTCTTAAATATCTGGTGGCCGGAAGCCTGCTGGAATCGGGTATCAGCATTGACTGAAGTTTTGCGGCAAGCTCAAGCTCCCGCTTGATTGCAGCCTGCCTGATATTTTCCTGGTTTAGCCTGATATTTTCTGTGGCAACTATGATAATATTTGAGAGTGTCTGGATGAAATGAAGATGTTTGATAATAGGGCTTACGCCGGTACTTTCCTCGTCAATGTCACCTATAAGCACAAAGGCAATATGCTTGTTATTGTGAATTACGGGGATAATAATATCGAAATGTTGAAGGTTTTCAGGTTTGTCTGATGAAATAAACGAAATATCGTTGTGATGCAGAAGATCCTTCTCAACAACTATATTTTTGTGGACATCCTTTTTGAATCCCGAATTGAGAAGGCATTCCCATTTTTCAGACAGTTTGAATATAAGAACCTTGCCTATATTCAATTCTTTTCTAAGCAGATCTTCATAATAAGACAAAAGCTCTTCCTGCGAAGGGTTGGCGTTTATGCTTTTGGTTATATCAAGCAACGCACGGAGCTTGAATTTAATCAATTCCAGCCTGCTGAAAGAAGAACTGTCGCCCATTTTTTAAATCTTGATTTTTAAAAATTATCCTAAAAATAGTAAAAAATGGGGATATTAAAAAAATGCGGTTTATTTTACCCTTTCAGCATATGATTTGGTGCGGGTATCAATTTTTATTTTATCACCCTTATTTATAAAAAGGGGCACATTAATGGTTGCACCTGTTTCTATTGTTGCCGGTTTCTGAGATGAGGTTGAAGATGTATCTCCTTTAACACCCGGCTCGGTATAGGTGACCTCCATTTCAACGAAAGGCGGCATATCACAGGAGAGTGGGGTTTCGGTATCGGCATGATATACCACTTCTACATCCTGGCTTTCGACAAGCAGCTCATGGGCATCAATCATATCTTCAGGTAGTGTGACCTGTTCAAATGTTTCCTTGTGCATGAAATGATACCCCAGATCATCCTTGTAAAGAAACTGGTAAGGCCTTCTTTCAACCCTTGCAACATCAACTTTTACTCCTGCGTTGAACGTTTTATCTAATACTTTTCCTGTTTTCAGGTGTTTAAGCTTTGTTCTGACAAATGCCGGGCCCTTGCCGGGCTTGACATGCAGAAACTGCACAATTGTATAAAGTTCCTTGTCTATTTCAAGGCATAATCCGTTTCTGAAGTCTGAAGTTGTAGCCATAGAAGTATTTATTGATTTTGCGCAAAAGTAATAAAAATTTTTATTAAGACTTGCAGACAGGCGGAGGTGGGGAAACTTTGACTCTTATATGAAGGAAATCAGTTACCTCGAATTGGCCAGTCCGGTTCTGAGGCCGGAAAACTCAATAATGTCAGCGTTTACAGATCCTATAAACAGATTGAGTCTGAGCTTGACAGGCACGAAATTGGGGTCGTTGGAAAGCCATAAAGTGATTGCATTTTCGGATTTCAAAACTTTACCGGGTTCAGCAACAGGCATGAACTTGAGTGCCTCAAACCTGCCCGATTTGGTACGTACCTCTTCAATCCCCATATACCTCATATACATTGGATATACTTCTTCACCGATAAAAGTCTGAAATACGATTACATCCCCTTCGTTGAGAGTTTTTTGTCCCAAAATATTCCTGAGCTTGTAAAATAACGCAATCTTGTCCATTATTCCCTGAGGTGCATCGTGATTGCCTGAGCGGGTACTGATCACCTTGTTATTTTCCCGGTCGTAATGAGCTTCTGTGTAACGGCTGTGACTCCCCTCGTTCACGTCCCTTATTGACTTATAGGGTAGTCCGTTTGAAGGGTCAACAAAGCTTCTGTAAGAATTGTCAAGCCTGAAGAGCCTTTTGGCAAATCCGGTTGAATAGGCCTTCATTTCAAGGTGATGAACAGTTTCCCTCTCAAGCTCCGTTTCTTTTACAGTCAACGTTGCTTCACCGGCATTGACGATGCCGTAATAAAGTTGGTATTTCAGTGATTCACCCGGATGATAAACCCGGGTTTTTGAAGAGATATCCAGATTGTTTACATATATGGTATCATTTCCGGTTACGGTCAAATGTCCTGCCGTAAAAGAAATTATCAGAATCAAAAGCTGAATGCGAATTATCTTTTTCATATTGTTTTTTTAAACACTGAATCAAAAACTGTACCTAATTTTTTCAACGGATATTTTTCTTTGGGGTGGTAGCTATAAAGTCCTTCAGATAAAAGGGTTCGAAATAAACTAAGTCTTCAGTTTTTCCAAGGCGGAATCTGTTTTCAGAAAGCTCTTCCATAAATCTTGCAGATGTTGCGATTTTATCTGCAAAGAGTGCATTAGGTGATTTGATGATATTTTTGCATTTTTCTGCACCGTTACCGAAAAATAATACCCTCCCCTTTTCCAGAAAATCACCGTAACTTTCTGCAGTGATTATTTGAGCGTGTGTGGCAATTACTCTTTCCCCGCTGTATTTATAAAGTGCAGCATAAACCTCCATTCTCCTTGCATCTATCATGGGGCATAAATATGCATACCTGTGTTCAGGCATTTCCGGAAGACAAATGTTGGCCATTCCCCATACCATTGACTGAAGGGTGTCGACTGCAATCAGGGGCTTCCCGTTTGCATAGCATATTCCTTTGGCCGTTGAAACTCCGATCCTTAAACCGGTGTAGGATCCCGGACCTTTACTCACAGCAACTGCATCAAGTCCGGATGCATTGATCCCTGTTTCATTCAGCAGCTCATCTATAAAAACTGCAAGAACAGCCGCATGTGATTTATCTTCAACCGCCTCCCTGAAGGCTATAGTTTTTCCGTTATCGGCAATTGCTGCTGAACATATCCCTGTTGCCGTTTCAATGTTGAGAATTAATCCCATATTTTAAAACACTCAGTTGTAGAGCTGATCCCTGTTAACTATTGAAATGAGGGATCCGTCATTCAAAATTCTGGCAATAGCATTATAGGGGGCAGTAACTACCATATCACCGGGAGAAAGTCCGGAAATAACCTCAATATACATATTGTCCTGAATACCTGTTAACACTTTTTGAATTTTGACACTGTTGTTGTCAGCTATTTTGAAAACAACCTCCCGTAAAGTATCATCCTGTGTCCCCGGCTCTTCAGATTCTCCCTCTTCTCCTGAGTTATCTGCCCTGGTTGTTACTGCCTGTATCGGAATGGAAGGCACATCATACCTGGTGTTTGTCTGTATGTCTACTGTGGCAGACATCCCCGGCAAAAAGGGATAACGCATATTTGGATTGTTTTCGGTAATATGTAAATATGATTCGGGCAGGATCAGGATCCTGACGTCGAAATTGGTAACCTGATCAGCCGATGCAGTTTCCCTGGCGGTATTGGCTATTTCAGTAACTACTCCCCTGAAGCGTTCCCTGGGATAGGCATCAATATCAATAAAGGCAGTATCTTTGTTTTTGACTCTTACAATATCGTTCTCATTTACCTGCACCATTACTTCCATATGGTTCAGATTTGCAATGCGCATCATTTCTGTACCTGCCATCTGTGCTGTTCCCACAACCCTTTCACCTTTTTCAACGCTCAATTTGGAAATTGTCCCGCTTACAGGGGCATAAATTGTAGTTTTTCGAAGGTTATCCTCGGCCTCCCTTAAAGAAGCTACAGCGCTTCTTACTGAATGCTCTCCGGCCTCTACGTTTTGCCTTGCGGCTTCCACTTCGGCTTTTGCAACTTTATAAGACGATAAGGCCGACTCATATTCTGCCCTGGAAATTGTTTCTCTTTCCCACAGCTGCTGATTGCGGAGGTAGTTCCTTTCGGACTGCTCAAACTGAGCTTCAACCTGCGCCAGCCTTGCCCTGGCATTGGCAAGATTTGCACGGGCTGAGTTGACTGAAGCTTCTGCGCGGTCACGCATTGATATATAGGTATCAGGATTTATTTTCAAAAGCAGTTGCCCGGCTTCCACTTCATCTCCCTCCATTACATTCAGTTCTACAATTTCACCCGATACATCGGGACTAATCTTCACTTCGGTCTGCGGTCTTATCCTTCCGTTGGCGGTTATTATCTCGGTGATCGTTCGCAACTCTACTTTGCCGGTAGTTACGTCAACAACCATCTCCTTCCCGAACCAGCCGGTTTGTTTTCCAACAACAGCAAGTATGATGAGACCAATAGCTGCTATCAGAAAGTGTTTCAGATAATTTTTTTTACGTTTCATTTTATTTACTGGAGTTGGTGGTTATTTATTTTGTTTTAAAAAGAGATCGGATTGCCCAGATAAAACTCAAGCACATTGGTTGTGAAAATGTATTCATACTTTGCAGTCAGCAAATCAGACTGTGCGCTTGTAAGCTGATTCTTTGCAAGATTGTAATCAACAACATTTACCATCCCTACTTCAAAACGCTCTTCGGTATAACGAAAAGCTTCACTCATTGATTGCACGGCTTTTTCAGTAGCAAGATATTTTTCATAAGAAGCTGAGGCATCGGTGTATGCCTGCTGAATGTCGTTAAAGAGCCTGTTCTTGGTTTGCTGTAAAGAATATTCGGAATTCAGTATACCTACTTTTGCATTCTGGATTGAAGTATGAGTTTGCAGTGAATTGAAAATGGGTATCGAAAGGGAAAGGGAAAACGCAAAACTTTGATTGTCTTTAATCTGGTCAACAAAAGGGTCAGGATCACCAAAAACATCCCCGTCGCGAACAAGTCTCCTGTAGTGACTGGAGTATGAGCTGCTCAGGCTGAGGCTCGGACTCCTGCGGCCGCGTGCAATATTCAGTCCACGATTTGCAATCTCAAGGTCAAGGCGGGCGCTTTCTATATGTGGTTGTATTTCCAGTGCTTCCCTGTAAACTTCATCAATGGAATAATAAAGCTGATGTATAGCAACATCCGAAAAATCAGGTATTTCTATTGCAAAACCTTCGGAGTGATCCAGCTCAAGCAACTGTGTAAGGTTCAGGTATGACATCTGAAGCTGGTTTTCCGCGTTTACCACACGAAGGTTTTCCGATGCTGCCTGTGCTTCAATCTCAAGAAGGCTGCCTTTAGGGACACTTCCTGCCTCAACGAGAGCCCTGGTCCTTTCAACTTGCTGTTGGGTTATCTCCAGCTGGTTTTTTGCGATTTCAAGCAATTCATAATTAAAAAGGATCTGTAAATATGCCGATGCAATATTAAGGGAAACGTCATTTTGTATCTTTTCCACATCTTTATGACTTGCCATAAGGTCAAGCCTGTTTTGTTCAATGCTGTTACGGATCTGGAACCCGTTGAAAAGGGTAACGCTGCTCCTGACAGAATAGTTGAATGATTGTACGTTGTCTGTGACCGGGAGGTTTGTTACGGGATCTATTGAGCGCCCGTAGTTAAGGTTTGGACTCGCTCCCGCATTCAGGCTTGGAATTCTGGATGCCCTGGATTGTGTGTAGGCATTTTCGCTCAGCTCAACTGAAAGTTTTTGCTGTTTAATTGCCAGGTTGTTCTCCATGGCGTATTGAATGCACTGTTCAAGTGACCATTTTTCCTGTGATTTAACCCGGGAGCCTGAATAGAATAGGACTGCCGCAATGAAAATAAATAAACCTAACTTATTCATATTGTTTTTGTTGAATGTTAATACTGTATATTGACGGATGTAGAAAAATGATTATATGAGAACAACTGATTTGGTTTTTTTATGTTCAAAACTTATCTGCCAAAAATAGTTTTTATTATTTACAATGAACAATAATGTAGGGAATTATAAGGGTTAATTAATGTTAAAAATGTTCCAAATATAATTTAGTTACTTTAATTGTACAATTATTGGTAAAAAAAACAGATGAACTTGACTCGCTCAGTCAGACTTTTTAATATTGCATTTATGGCCAGCATAACAAAACAGTATCCGGAAATAGGGGAAGTTCTCCTTGTAAAAACCAGAACTGCCAAAAGAATAACCCTTTCTGTAAGGCCTGGCAGAAGGGTAAGGGTTACCATCCCATCGTTTTGTACTTACAGGATGGGTGAAATTTTTATTAAGAGAAATTATAAGTGGATTATAAAAAAACTTGATGAGATATCGTCTGCCAAAGTCGTGTACGACACGGATACAGATAAGCTGACCCGGAGATTTTCGCTGAGGTTCATAAAATATAACAAATCAGATGTTAAGGTTTCCCTGGATAACGGCTTAATAAAAATCTACTACCCGGCTCATCTCGATAAAGCCGGTGTAAAGGTTCAAACAGCCGTTAAACAGGGGGTGATTGCAGCACTCAGGATAGAAGCCCGGGAATACCTGCCAGAACGCCTGAATTCCCTTGCAGAAATTCATGGTTTTAAGTATGGGAGGCTAACACTAAGGGACAGCAGGACAAGGTGGGGAAGCTGTTCTGCAGCCAATAATATAAATCTAAGCATTCACTTGATGAAGTTGCCTTATCACCTGATCGATTATGTAATTCTTCATGAACTTGTTCACACTGTCCATAAAAACCATGGCAGACAGTTCTGGGATCTTTTGCAAATTGTTTCAGGGAATGCCAGGGGACTTGCAAATGAAATTAGGAAATACCCGGTTTATTATCAATGACCAAAAGAGGTATATATGCTTAACCATCTGGGGAAAATACTTGTAATAACAGGTATATTGCTTATAATTGCAGGAATTGCTGTTTCATTCTTTTCAGGAAGGGGCAATTTTTTGGGCAGGCTTCCCGGAGACATATACATTGAAAGAGAGAATTTCAGGTTTTACTTTCCGGTAACTACAGCAATTCTTTTAAGCATTGTTTTAAGTGTTGCAATTTATATTATCAGGAGATTTTTTCAGTAATGCTCAAATAATTACCGGGTAGGGGAATTTTCCCTCCTTTTCGGACGCAAAATAATATGGGAAAATATTCTGGAAGTGGATGTTCTGGTGGATCAGTACCGATGGGTCAAAAATGCGGCAGAAGAAGGTACAGAGCTAATGGGATATGCTCTTTTATTCCTGGCTGCCGTTGAATACTTCTTTTTCATAATGGCAAGGAAAAAGATACCTGCAGAAAATTTAAGGACTGAATAAACTTTAGGGAGGGGATGGAAAAGCATCTTTAATGCTTATGGAAAAATCCCCGGTAAAATATGAGGGTAATTGCAACACCGGTTGTAATTGCAGCATCTGCAATGTTGAATACAGGCCTGAAAAAAATAAAATGTTCACCTCCAACAAAAGGCAACCACTCCGGATAGTATCCCCTTAATACGGGAAAGTATAACATGTCCACAACCCTTCCGTGAAGGAACGGGGCATATCCTCCTTCTTCCGGGAATAGTGTAGCGGTCTGGTAATAGCTTTCATTGAAAATCATTCCATAAAAAGCACTGTCAATTATATTGCCGAGTGCTCCTGAAAATATAAGTGAAAGTGAAAGGATCAGTCCGGCAGGAGCATTTTTCCTCATCAGGTAATAAATATACCATCCTATTGCAATAACTGCAACTATCCTGAAAATGCTAAGAATTAATTTCCCGAATTCACCTCCGATTTCCAGGCCGAAAGCCATGCCGACATTTTCTGTAAAGTGGATTATGAACCAGTTGCCCAGAACAGGTATCTCTTCTCCAAGGATCATGTTTGTCTTGACCCATATTTTAAGTGCCTGATCTGCTGCAATCACAAACAGTATGAGAAAAAGAGTTTTTTGTCCGATTGACAGCTTCATTTTTTTATTAAAATAACCGGGGAACAAACCGGGAACTTTATGGTTATGCCATTGAATTTTTTTCAGTGGCAAGACTACAGAAGTTATTTTTGTTTTTGCTTTGCGTCAATGCTCAGTGTAGCATGAGGTACTGCACGAAGGCGCTCTTTTGAAATAAGTTTGCCTGTTTCACGGCAAATGCCGTAAGTTTTATGCTCAATTCTAATTAGTGCAGCCTGAAGATGCTGAATGAACTTTAACTGTCTTTGGGCAAGATTGCCTGCTTCTTCCTTTGACAGGGTGGAAGCTCCCTCCTCCAAAACCTTGAAGGTTGGAGATGTATCCTGTATATCGTTGCTGTCACCCTGCGTTATAGTGCTTTTCAGCAGTTCATAATCCTTTTTTGCTTTTTCAAGCTTTTTCAGGATGATTTCCCTGAACTCCTCCAGCTCTTTATCCGAATACCTCGTTTTCTCAGTTTTCTGGTTATCTTCCATCTTTGACAGGTTTAGAAATTTTCACAAAAGTAAGAAAATTTTATTATTTGCAACACTTTAATCAATCTGCAATTAACGTTTTTCAATTTTTATATAGGTTTCAACTTCATCATCTATCTTCACAAGCTTTGCGTTGTTGTTCAGCAGGTTGTCAACAAGATCTATACTACCTGCAAGGGTTTGGGTAACAATATAATTTTTATGCTTTTCAACAGCTTTGTTAATTGCATCATGTTTTTGAATAAAAATGGATATTTTATCTACAACATCCAGGCCACTTTCTTTTCTGAGATTTTGTATCCGGTTGATGAATTCCCGCGCAATCCCTTCAAGTTTAAGCTCTTCGGTAACGGTTACATCCAGCGCAACTGTCAGTTTACCATCGCCTGCAACCAGCCATCCCGGAATATCTTCTGAAAAAATCTCAACATCTTCAATAGTAAGCTTTATGCTTTGTCCATCAGAAGTAATAATTTCGGAAAAACCACTTCTTTCAAGTTCTATAATATCTTTCTGCGAAAAATTACTTAAAATCCTGTTAATCTCTTTCATAAGAGGTCCGTATTTTGGACCAAGTGATTTGAAATATGGTTTGATTTTTTTAACAACAACATCTGATGTGTCTGAAATAAATTCAATTCCTTTAACATTTATTTCCGTGAGTATAAGCTGTTTTACTGCCTCCACAGCCGGCTTGAGTTTTGGGTCAAGAACAGGGATCATTATTTTCTCTAAAGGCTGTCGTACCTTAATACCTACTTTTCTCCTGAGGCTAAGCACTATTGAGCAAATACGCTGCGCAAGGTCCATTCTCTCTTCCAGTTTCCCGTCTATATATTCCTCATTGTATTCGGGGAAACCTGCAAGATGAACGGATCCCGGATTGTCCCTGTCTGAAGCCCCCGCAAGGTCACAATATAGTTTATCAGAATAAAAGGGAGAGATGGGGGATGCCAAAAGAGTTATTTTTTCAAGACATTCATATAGGGTCTGATATGCAGCCAGCTTGTTTTCATTTTTTTCTCCGCCCCAGAAACGCTTTCTGTTAAGTCTCACATACCAGTTGCTGAGATGCTCAATAGTAAAGTGCTGAATGATCCTTCCTGCTTTTGTAGGGTCATAATTCTCATAGGCTTCTTCTACATCTTTTATCATGGAATTAAGCAGGGATATGATCCAGCGGTCAATTTCAGGTCTTTGTTTCACCGGAACCGTTTCTTCACTGTTGGAAAAGCCGTCAATATTGGCATAAAGTGCAAAAAATGAGTAGGTATTGTACAGTGTTCCAAAAAATTTCCGTTTAACTTCATCAACGCCGTTTTCATCAAATTTCAGATTATCCCATGGCTGTGCATTGGTTATCATATACCAGCGAAGCGGGTCGGCTCCGTATTTTTCGATTACCTCGAAAGGATCTACAGCATTGCCAAGCCTTTTGGACATTTTGTTCCCCGCTTTGTCCAGCACAAGGCCGTTTGATACAATATTTCTGAAAGCAACATTGTCAAACAATATGCAGGCTATAACATGCAATGTAAAAAACCATCCCCGGGTCTGGTCAACTCCTTCAGCTATAAAATCTGCGGGGAAATTCTCCCTGAATTTATCCATGTTCTCAAATGGATAGTGAAATTGTGCATAAGGCATGGCACCTGAATCGAACCAAACATCAATCAGGTCTGGTTCGCGGAACATCTTTTTACCTGATGGTGAAACAAGAACAACAGAGTCAACATAAGGACGGTGAAGGTCGAAAAGGTTGTAGTTTTCATCTGAAAAATCATCTTCCCGGAACCCTGACAATGGATTTTCATCCATGAAACCGGCATCTACCGCTTTTCCAATTTCTTTTTTAAGCTCTGCCACGGAACCAATGCATTTCATTTCACTCCGGTCTTCGCTTACCCAGATCGGCAGTGGAGTACCCCAGGACCTGGATCGTGACAGGTTCCAGTCCTGCAGGTTCTCAAGCCATTTTCCAAATCGTCCGGTACCGGTTGATTCGGGTTTCCAGTTAATGGTATTGTTCAGCTCTATAAGTTTTTCCTTTGCTGCGGTGGTCTTTATGAACCATGAGTCAAGCGGATAGTAAAGTATTGGTTTGTCTGTACGCCAGCAGTGGGGATAAGAGTGAACATATTTTTCCACTTTGAAAGCCTTATTCTCTTTTTTGAGGCGGACTGCAATCTCCGTGTCAGTTGTGGTATCTTCTTCGGAAAGGGTTTCGGTGTATTCATTTTTTACATACTTGCCTGCAAGCCATCCGGCATCATCTGTAAATTTGCCTTTTTTGTCCACCAGCGTCAGTGATCCGATACCATGTGCTTTCCCTATCCGGAAGTCGTCTGCGCCAAAGCTTGGTGCTATGTGAACGATTCCTGTACCTTCATCGGTAGTTACGAAATTGTCTGTTATAACAATAAAAGCTTTCCCGTTATCAGGTTTTGAAAGCGGCATCAACTGTTCGTAACTTAATCCCTCAAGATCTTTGCCGCTGAATTCCCCGATAATTTTGAAAGGCACTTTTTTATCACCCGGTTTGTAATTATCAAAATCCAGATCAACATTGCTTCCCGGGAAATATTCGTTTATCCGGTCTTTTGCCAGAACAACTGTAACCGGAATTCCGGTGTACTGGTTGAATGTTAGAACTTTTACATATCTGATGTTCTCTCCTGTCACCAGTGCAGTGTTGGAAGGAAGTGTCCATGGAGTTGTTGTCCAGGCAAGCAGAAACATGTCTGTTGAAATATCACTGAAAAATTTTTCAGACTGCTCATTCCTTACCACTTTGAACTGTGCTACAACCGTAGTATCCTTGACATCACGGTAGCATCCCGGCTGGTTCAGCTCATGGGTGCTCAAACCGGTTCCGGCTGCAGGTGAATAGGGCTGAATGGAGTATCCCTTGTACAGGTAACCCTTTTCAAAAAGCATTTTCTGCAGGTGCCACAAAGTTTCAACATACCTGTTATCATAAGTTATATAAGGGTTGTCCATATCAAGCCAGAAACCCATTTTCTGGGTCAGCTCCTCCCACACATCGGTATATTTCATTACTTCCCTGCGGCAGGCGTTATTGAACTCCTCTACAGAAATTGTTTTGCCGATATCCTCTTTCGTAATTCCCATACTTTCCTCAACACTCAGCTCAACGGGCAAACCATGAGTGTCCCATCCGGCTTTTCTTTCGACATAAAAACCTTTCAGTGTTTTGTAGCGGCAAAACAGATCCTTTATAGCCCGGGACATTACGTGGTGAATACCTGGAATGCCGTTTGCCGACGGAGGGCCTTCATAAAAAACGAAATTTTTATTCTCTTTACGGGATGTAAGGCTTTTTTCAAAAGTTTTTTCACTGTTCCATTTTTCCAGGACTTCACGATTTACTGATGCCAGATCCAATTTTTTATATTCAGGAAACTTTACCATTTTATGTTGTTTTTCTTTCTTATCAGTGAAATATGTGGCTTGCTGCATGTAAGGCTCTCCCCGGGGGCATAACAGGCAATCCCATCTGGTTACAAAAAGTTTACAAAGATAGAGTTATGTTTGAAAAAAAACAATTGGCGGGTTCCCAAAAACGGCGAACTGCTGAAAGTTACAGTTTATTTAGATTACGAAAACAAAAAAGGATCACTCTTTGCCAAGTTGTTGTTTGACAATTTTTGCGATATACTTTCCAATAACGTCAAATTCAAGGTTAACCACTGTGCCGGGCTTTATCTGGTGAAAGTTTGTCACTTCATAGGTAAATGGTATAACGGCCACTTCAAATGAACCCTCTTTAGAATTAACAACTGTCATACTTATACCGTTTATTGATATGGATCCCTTTTCCACAGTTATAAACTCGTCTGATGAAGGCTCGTATTCAAAGGAGAAATACCAGCTGCCATCTGCTTCCCTTACATCAGTGCAAGTTGCTGTTTGGTCAACATGCCCCTGAACCAGATGCCCGTCAAGCAGGCTGTCAATTCTCAGACTGCGTTCCAAATTCACCTTATCCCCGGTTTTCAATAACCCCAGGTTCGATTTTTCAAGTGTTTCCTTTATTGCGGTAACAGTGTAAGTTTTGCCTGTTGTTTTGACAACTGTGAGGCAAACCCCGTTATGTGAAATGCTTTGGTCAATCTTCAGCTCATTTGCGAAAGAACACTCCATGGTTATATGAAGGTTCCCTCCCTCCTTTTTAAGATCTACAACTGGTGCTGCTTCTTCTACGATTCCTGAAAACATAATCTGCTTTTTAAATTTTTTGATTGTGCCTGCTAAAATAATCAATATTTCTGTTACCGGCAAACTCGAGAATCATCTGAAATTATTCAAACCTGAGGAAGATTAGAGAGCTAAACCTTAATAATTCAATACGGTTTCGATAGTTTATTATGAGTATCTCATTTTGTCAGATTCAGGCAGAATAAGATTTCTGTTAAACAGAAAAATTTCCCTTTTGAGGAATTATCTTCGTTTTCCCGTCTCCTTTTTTTACTTTTGAGAAAAAGCATATTTTATGATACTGGTAACAGGTGGCACCGGTTTTCTCGGCTCTCACCTTCTTTACACTCTGGCCTCTGAAAATTCAGAAGTTAAGGCATTAAGAAGGAGTACATCAAATCTTGAAGGGGTCAGGGAGGTTTTCAGCTTTTACAGAGATGATCCCGATGAACTTTTCAGCCGCTTAAGGTGGGTTGAAGGTGATATGCTGGATCCTGTTTCAGTTGAGGATGCACTTGATGGAGTCACAAAGGTTTACCATGCTGCATCATCTGTTTCGTTTGATCCGTCCGATCGCCGCAGGATGATCGAAAACAATATTGAAGGAACTTCAAACCTGGTTTACGGGGCCCTTAAAACAGGAGTTGAAAAATTTTGCCATGTCAGTTCTGTTGCTGCGATGGGAAAAGCTGCTGAAGGTAAAATGACAGGGGAGACTGATATTTGGAAGAACAACGGAAGGAAAAGTGCCTATTCTGTGAGTAAATTTCATTCGGAAATGGAGGTATGGAAAGGGATTAATGAGGGTCTCAATGCAGTAATAGTAAATCCTTCGGTTATTCTCGGGCCTGGTAGCTGGAAAAGGGGCAGCCCGTCCTTTTTTTACAGGATATACCGTGGCATGAAATATTACACAACCGGGGTTACCGGGTTTGTGGATGTACGTGATGTTTGCAGATGTATGATCCGGCTCATGGATTGTCCGGTTAAGGGTGAAAGGTTTATTCTGAATTCTGAAAACCTGTCATACAAGCAGCTGTTTGATATGATAGCCGGCTCCCTTGGTTTACAAGGCCCTAAAGTACCTGCTTCTGAAAGAATGCTTGAAGTTGGCTGGAGACTGGCCTGGCTAAAAAGCAAACTGTTTTTTTCAAAACCTGTGCTTACAAAAGAGATGGCAAGAGCCGGGAGAAGCAAAACTTATTATTCCAGTGAAAAAATTGAGCAAACACTTTCATATAAATTTACTCCCATAAATGAGACCGTTGAATGGACCGGCAGGATATTTCTTGAAAAGTTTGCCCGGAAAATAGAATAAGCAAATACGGGCTTTTTCTGCAATATTCAATCCTTTGGCATTTTTTAAAAAAAGCCAGGCTTCCCTATCAGATAAGCAGCAGGAGAGACAAAGCCATTACCGCCATTCCTCCCACAAGACCGTAAACAGAAAGATGGTGTTCACCATATTCCCTTGCTGCAGGCAGCAGTTCATCAAATGAAATAAAAATCATGATGCCTGCAATGGAAGCAAATGTTATCCCAAAAACAACATCGTTCATAAATGGTCCCAGGACAAGAAAACCTATAATTGCTCCGAGAGGTTCAGCAAGCCCTGAAAGGAATGAATAGATAAAGGCTTTGCGCCTGCTTCCTGTTGAATAGTAAATGGGGACAGAAATAGCAATACCTTCAGGAATATTATGAATAGCAATGGCTATTGCTATCGGTATCCCTATTGAAAGATCAGAAAGAGCTGCAAAAAAGGTGGCCATCCCCTCAGGAAAATTGTGAATGGCTATGGCGAGCGCTGTAAACATTCCAAGCCGCTTCAGCTTTATTTTCTTTTTTAGTTCCAAATTTTTTTCCTCGTCAAGGTCCTCTACCTTTTTTACTTCATGAGGATTTTCAGATGATGGCACAAGCCTGTCAATCAGTCCGATAAAAACAATTCCTCCAAAGAATGCCATTACATTCACCCAGTTTCCCCGTCCTTTACCCAGCTCATCAACAAGTTTTTCCTGGGCAGTGAAAAATATTTCGACCATGGAAATGTATATCATAACTCCTGCTGAGAACCCGAGAGCAATTGCAAGAAATCTGGTATTGGTTGTTTTGGTGAAAAATGCAAGGGCACTGCCTATTCCGGTGGCAAGTCCGGCCAGCAATGTTATCAATAAAGCTAACAGTACTTCAGTTGTAAACATTTTCCTTTATTTTTTAGCAAAAATATTTTTTTTCAAAAACCCATTTGCAAACCAAATGTGAAAGTATTGTTCCATCCGTGGAATATTTCAGGGGTGAACATATCAAGGTATTCCTGTGCGGTAACTCCGTCAACATCGTAACCCCTGATATCTTTTTGATGGAATTCGGCAAACAGGCTTATATTGTTATAAAATAAGTAGCTGCCACCAATAGAAACTGTTTTATTTCTCCATACCACATCATCCATGAATGGGTCGCGGTCCATTGGCCCCACACCATAAATATATGGCCTTAAATTCCCTTTTTCGGCATGAAGGTATGAAACAAACAGGTTCATGCCCTTCAGGGGCTTTGCTTCGATTGACATATAAAGCTCACGGGAGTTGTCTTTCAGGTAATGTCCGAGATTGAAACGGTTAGTTTCAAACGTTGTTGATGGAGTCCGGTGCTGAAATGTTTTCGGGTATGTAAATGTATATTCACCTGTAATTGAAATATCTTTCAGTGGCCAGTTGCTAAGGCGGAACCCTGCCTTGGTGCTGGTAAAATTGGTTCTTTCACTGTCGCCTATACGGGTTACGGAAAACTCGTCAACGAACCATGTTCCGTACAAATGCAGATGCCTGATGTTACGGCTGCTCACATTGACAAACATTGCCGAGTTATGGTTGTGTCCTGTGTTCTGGCTTTGTGTGTGGACTATGGATTTGAAAAATGCAAAAGGGATAAGATAGCCGGGATATACATCCATATCGCTGTAAATAATAGAATTCCCGATAGAGATGTCCAGCCGTTCAACTGGGGTGAAAGTGAACATATTTACCGAAATATATTTGGGAAGGTAAATTTTCCGTTCGGGGGCACCTTCGTAAGGAGTATATGTCCTCAGACTGTCAATTTCTTTCGACACCAGCCAGCCGTGGTGATAATTGAAGTTTAACCAGGGAGCCGGGTTCATATGAAGTTTTACCATAGGATATGAAGGAGTTCGTCCGGAAAGAATGTTTGCACCATTGTAATTGTCGCCTATAACTACATGATCCTTCTCAAAACTAAGGCTTCCCCATGACCATGACCACGATATACCTGCTCTCATTTCGCTGAATTCCCCTCCTTTGCCCCCTCCGGTAATGCCCTTGTAAGCCCCGCCCTGTGACTGCACAAGGTATGCAGGCCTTGCAAGCCTTCCTCCCTTTTGCTGATTATCACGCAGACTTGCCCAGACTGCCCAGTTATCCCCCACGTATGAATGTGCAGCAAGTCCTCCCCAGGTGTGCCTGATACTTCCGTTTTCATTTTTGTAATATTGAATACCGTAAACTGGTTTCAGACTGAATCTGAAAAGTGAATCACTGTAATTCATAACAGGGGGTAAAAGACTCCATATAAAAGTTGAATCCCTTTCAACAATAGCCAGTCTGCTTTTAACCTTTTCCCTCAGTTCAGGAGCAAAATCATTCAGGTACACCTCAATTTGATGGAGTTGACGGGGAGAAAGAGTGGCTTTGTTTTCATAGGCCTCTGTAAGTTTTTTTGCTATAAATGAGCGGGAATAAGGCTTTACTGCTGAAGAAAGACTTATGATATGTTCATTGGCCAGCTCGTCAAGAAAATCGTAAAGGGGTCTGTTTGAAATATGTTCAGGCACTGATTGGCAGAAAGAACCTCCAACCAGGGAAAAAAATACAGACAAAGTGATAAGGTATTTTTTCATTAAAATCCGGTTTTTTACATAGGGCTTTAAAAAATCTAAACTCACCGCCTGACTGTTCAGCTTTATTCTACAGGCTCGAGAAAGCTTCTGGGGATGGTAATAAGCAAAGTATGTCCTGTTTGCTCAATTTGCATCATTACTTTTTGCCTGCCCCGGTAATCTACCAGGTGTCCGGTTAATCCGAACAGCGGACCTGTTGCCACCCTTACTTTATCACCCACCTCCAGTTTCTCCTGTGTCACATCCATTTCGACTTTTGTTGCAACCAGCTTTTTCAGGGTGCTGATCTGCTCTTCCGGTATCGGAACAGCTTTTCCTGAAAAAGTAATGAATCTTACAACACCTTTTGTGTTCAACACATTTAAATATTCATCAGCGGTTATCCTTACAAAAATATAACACCGCAACAGAGGCTCCTCTACAATCTTCCGGCGGTCACTCCACTGTTTCATTTTTTTTTGCAGTGGCAGCCAGGCGTCAATACCCTTTTCCTCCAGTGCTTTCAGTACTTTTTTTTCAAAACGGGATCTTGTTGACACAGCAAACCAGAGTGGACTTTTGTTGGTCAGGGGCATGATACTAAAGATTGAAAATTCTTTTTACTTTCTCTTTCATTCCTTGCCGGAGGTCATCTTCACCGTAATAACCTTCGGTTAAATATTGATTGTATCCGTATCCATATCCGTATCCGTAATACCCGGAAGCTTTCACATCATTTATAAGAATGCCGATATTGCCAAAGTCCTTTTTATTATAGAGGTCGTTTATCAGTTCAATAACCTGTTTGCGTGAAAAATTCTGACGGACAACAAATAGTGTCAGGTTGCAGTATTCATTTGCTATCATTGCATCCGATACGAATGCAACAGGGGGTGTATCAAATATTATATAATCATATTTTTCCTTAATAATTGAAATAAATTCCTTCATTTTTTCATTCTGCAGCAATTCAGCAGGATTGGGAGGTACAGGTCCTGATGTGACAACATCAAGATACTCGTTGTCAGTTTTTCTGATAATGTCATTCAGGCCGTTATTGCCGATAAGATATGTGCTCAGACCGGGTGTTTTGCCCAGTCCGAAAATGGAGTTTATCCTTGGCTTTCTCAGGTCAAGGCCTACAAGTAATGTTTTTTTCTCTGATACAGCTATTACCGAAGCAAGGTTGACAGCACAAAATGTTTTCCCTTCGCCTTTTACGGTAGAAGTTATTGAAATAATATGCTTTTCCTCTTTTTTCAGCATATACTGCAGGTTAGTCCTCAGTGCCCTGAAAGATTCAGATATTCCTGATTTAGGATTGTCATGTACAGGTATTTCGGTAGGGAAGCGGTTGTGACCTATAGTACCTGTTACCGGCACATTGGTCTTGCTTTCAATTTCAGTCTGATCAACAATTTTCGTATTGAAGAAATCCCTGAGTATTATCAGCAAAACCGGTAAGCCAAAACCAACGAAGAATGCAAGAAAAAAATTTCTGGAACGTTTTGGGCTGACCATTGTGGCGTGTTCCGGGCGCGCAGAATCAAGTATCCTGTTGTCTGAGATATTGGCAGCTTTTGCAATACTTGCTTCAGCTCTTTTTTCCATCAGGTAAGTATAAAGTTCATTGTTAAGGTTGAAACGTCTTTCCATTCCCAGCATCTGCCTCTCCCTGAGCGGCAGTTGCATGATCTCCCTTTCAACTTCTTCTATACGTTCCTCTACATCTGCTATTGCAATATTGTTGGCTGCAACCATTGATTTAACATTTTCCTTCAATGCATTGGTAACCTCTACAATAATTTTCTCAACCTGGATCAGTCGAGGATTGTTCTCCTGAACGTTGAATCCCAAAAGGCTGCGTTCCCTGTAAAGCTCATTCAGCTGATCAATCAGGGAGTTCAAAAGCGGATCTCCAATACCTATTGCCGATGGTGCTATAAGGTCGTTGTAAGCTGTTTTGTCTGAAAGATAACTTAACAGGTAGTCGTAGTATTTTTCCTTTACATTGAGGGATACCTTTTCACTGTGAAAGCTTTCAAGCTTATTGAAAACCATCTGTCCCTCATGTCCCAGATTCATGATCCTGTTGTCCAGTCTGAACCTTTCAAGCTCACTTTCCACATTATTAAGTGAGTCTGTTATATCTACCAGCTGGACATCAATGAATTCCATAGTGTTGATTGCTGTTTGGTTTTTCTCCTCAAGATCCATCCTTATGAAGAGTTCCATCAGCTTATTCAGATAATCGGCTTCCTGTGCGGGGACTTTCCCTGTTGAAGAAAGAAACAGTACTGAACCTGTTGTGGGGTCGTTAACTTCAATATCCAGCCTTCTCCTGTAGCGGTTAGCAAGAGAATTCAGATCGTTTATGGTGAAATAATACCTTTCATGCCTGTAATCATTATTTTCAAGGGTAATACTGAAACTGAACATTTCGTGTTCAAACTGTTCCCCGAATCTCATTATTCTGTCTACACCAATATCGTCATCAATCTCCAGCCTGTACTCATGTTCAGAGAGTATAGTAACATATACGGGATAACCTTTTCGCTGATACCTGGAAGTATCAGGATGAACCCTTATATCTGAATTACGGTACATTTCAGAATTCCTGAACCTGCCTACTGCAACATAGGTTACCCCAAAATCGAGTTCCTCCATGGCGCGTCTGCTAAGCGTGAATGACCTGAGCACCTCCATCTGGTTTTGAGTGGTGGTACGGGATTGAACAAGCTCAAAGCTTTCGATGAATCCTTCAAGTCCTGATGGACGCATACGTTCATGACGAACCATTACAGTCGCTCCCCCCACATTATAAACAGGTTCAGAAAACCTGTTTATGTAATAGGCAACGGCATAGGCCAGCAAAATACAAATCACAAACCAGTACCAGTTTCTCAATCCCCTGAAAAGGTATTTCTTGATGTCGATCGTTTCTTCCTGAAAAAAATTTTCCTTCTGTTTATCCATACAAGGGTTATTTGAAGAAATTGAGTAATAACAAAAATGTGCTGACAGCAGAAAAGGCCAGACTAATGGTCGGTATATTCAGATTGAATGCCCTGCTGGTATTAGGCTCAACTATTATCACATCGTTTGGCTGAAGGTAATAGGCGTCAGAATGTAAAACCCCTGCAGCAGTGAGGTCTACTTTCATTGTTGTAGTGCTGTTTTCACCCTTTCGCATAACCAGGACATTCCTCCGGTTGCCGTATTCCGTTATATTGCCGGCTTTTGCCAATGCATCAAACAGGGTCATATAGTTCAGGTAATTGTTGTAAACACCGGGTCTTGCAACTTCACCCATAACGGTAACCCTGAAGTTCAGCAGCTTTACCTCAACCCTGGCATCCTTGAAGAGCTCGTCAACCTTCTTCTGGATAACAGCCTTGGCTTCTTCAACAGTATTACCCGCAACATGTATCCTTTCAAGTACCGGAAGAGAAATATACCCCTTTTCATCCACACTGTATCCTTCAATATACAGTCCTGCCTCATTGGTCATTATTCTTTCCCTGTAACGTGTATCGGGTTCGAACATTTCATGAAATGCCATATCAAGTGTAAGAACCCTGATATACAGCAGATCACCCTGGCGAATAGTATAATGATGTTTTAGAGGGAAGTACTCCGGTATCTCATCAATGTCCTGCATGTATTGAAGTTGCCTGTTGTGTATACAGGACTGCCCGATAATTACCAGGAACAACAAGCATATAGGTATTTTTTGCATTATTGCGGAATCTTATGATGTGTTAACCTGCAAACATATAATATTTATCTCAAATTAATTCTATTATACGGATCACTTTTTAATAAGTTTTAAAAAGGATTTATTATTTAATTGTTTGAAGAATAAGACAGTGATAGTGCCGGAAAAAGGTTCCATAAACTGATGAATGATCCGGATAATAATCCATGATTATTGTGTGGATTAGCTGAAAATAATTCATACGTATATTTGAAATCGACCGAAGGTCAATTCCCCACATTTATTCATGTCTTTTTGTGAATCTTCAGAATCATGGGGAATTCATGTATATTTGCCGGTAACTTTTCAGGTCGGGATTCGTATATTAAATTGCTATGAGCGATATTCTTATTGAACAAAAATCGGGGGAGAAGGTCAGGGAGCTTATAGACGGCCAACTTATCAACGGCAGCATATCCAGGCGGGCAGTAATTTCCGTAACAGACTCTGCTGATCTGGATATGCATGACGAAAACTCGCTGAAGTACATCTCCAACCCGAACAGGTTAAATGACTTTGAAGATATCAACGGTTTTTTTTCAAAAACCAATTCAAGGCTCTTGCATGGGGGATTCTTTATTGGTTATGCTGAAACAAAGGATATAAGAAAAAAACGTATCCTTAATTCATTGCCCCTGCCGGTAAATTATATTTATTATTCTTTTGATTATCTTATAAAAAGGGTTGCTCCTAAAATTGTACTGGCAAAAAAAATATACAATTTTTTTACCAGGGGACGCGGCAAAGTCCTCTCAAGGGCAGAAATACTGGGGCGCCTTTGTGTTTGCGGTTTTGAGATTGTGAATGAGGGTTATACCAAAAAAGTATTCTATTTTGTTGCCAGAAAGAATTCACAGCCACTGCCTGAGGCCGGATCAGCCTGTGCACCTTTAATTACCCTTGACCGGGTTGGGAAGGGTGGTAAAATTATAAAGGTTTACAAAATGCGTACGATGCACCCTTATTCAGAATATTTGCAGGATTATGTCTATAAAATGAACAATCTTCAGAAAAACGGCAAAATGCGGGAGGATTTCAGGATAACTACTATCGGGAGGTTTTTGCGCCGGGTTTGGATTGATGAAATTCCCATGATAATAAACTGGTTCAGGGGGGAACTAAAGCTGGTAGGCGTTCGCCCTCTCAGTGCCCATTATTTTTCCCTTTACAACAAAAAATTACAGGAGAAGAGAATAAGGCACAAGCCCGGTCTTGTGCCTCCCTATTATGCTGATTTACCCGGGTCACTCGAAGATATAATGAAGTCCGAGTCAAAATACCTTGCCAGTTATGAAAAGAATCCGGTCATTACCGATTTCAGATACTTTTTCCGGGCATGGTTTAATATTATTTTCAGGAGAGCCCGCAGTAATTAGCAGACTTTTTTGTTGCTGCTAAACCAGTCCAAACTCTTTTTTTATCACATCAACATAATCGAGTTTTTCCCATGAAAAGAAATCTACTTTTTTAAAGATTTTCTTTTCTCCATCAACCATTTTTGTGTAGGTATCCTTGTTATTGTAAAATACTTCTATTTCCCTGGTATAAGGACTTCTTCCAAAATGCCCGTATTTAGAGGTTTCTTGATATACGGGATTTTTAAGACCAAGTCTGTTTACGATTGCGTAAGGTCTCAGGTCAAATAGTTTTCTGATTTTTAATTCTATTTCGGGATCAGACATATCGACTTTCGAAGTGCCGTAAGTGTTGACAAAGATACCAACGGGCTCGGCTTTGCCAATTGCGTATGCTACCTGAACAAGCATTTCATCTGCAACACCTGCTGCCACCATATTCTTTGCAATATGCCTTGTTGCATATGCAGCAGAGCGGTCAACCTTTGACGGATCTTTTCCGGAAAAAGCACCTCCGCCGTGTGCACCTTTCCCTCCGTAAGTGTCAACTATTATTTTCCTTCCTGTCAGGCCTGTATCACCATGAGGCCCTCCAATCACAAATTTCCCGGTTGGATTGACAAGCAGCCTGAAACCATCGTCAAACAACTTCCTGATATTTTCCGGCAGGGAACTCACTTTTCTTGCCCTGGGGATCAAAATGTTTCGAATATCTTTTTCAATAACAGTTCGCATTTGTTCTTCACTGTCAAACTCATCATGCTGGGTTGAGATGACTATTGTGTCAATTCGACTGGGGATATTGTCTGAATTATATTCAACTGTTACCTGGGCTTTTGAGTCGGGACGGAGATAAGTCATCAACTCACCTTCGTGTCTTATGGCTGCCAGTTCCTGAAGCAATACATGTGCAAGTTCAATTGGTACCGGCATATAATTATCCATCTCCCTGTTTGCATATCCAAACATCATTCCCTGGTCGCCTGCCCCCTGTTCTTCTTCCTTTTCCTTAACAACTCCCTGACTTATATCTGGAGATTGTTCGTGAATGGTAGATATCACACCGCAGGATTCGGCATCGAATTTATAGGCCGAACGGGTATAGCCTATTTCCTTCACCACGCCCCTCGCAATACGCTGTATGTCAATATAGCCGGATGTATTGACTTCCCCGCAGCAAATAATAAGTCCTGTAGTGACCATCGTTTCACAAGCAACTTTCGATTCGGGATCAATTCTCAGGAATTCATCCAGCAGTGCATCCGAAATCTGATCGGCTATCTTGTCAGGGTGCCCTTCAGACACCGATTCTGAAGTAAATAGATATCCCATTTTTTTAATTTTTTAGGTTAAAAAATCTTTTTAGTAATTAATACTTGTGGAATATGGTGACTGGGAAAAGGCAGCAGAATACGTTTTAGCATTTTTTACTGTGGTTGCAATCAGTCAAATCTTTCCACCAGAATTTTACAGGTGCAAACCTATTCAATAATAATCACTATTCCAAAACTTTTTTGAGGGTTGCTCAGCTAACTTCTGTGTAATTAGTGATTCAGCGGGACAAACAGGGGTTTGAAATAATTTAAACTGTTATTCAGTAAGTTCCCTGAACAATTGCTCAAGTGTTTTTTCCTGTTTTTGAAGGTATAATACGGTGAGATTATTATCGACAGCAAATCTGAATATACCGGTTCTGATGTCACCGGGGCCTGAACTTTCAATAATCCATTTGTTTTTTTCAACCCTGAATGCCTTTGATGCCCCGGGGATTGAAAGCAGTTGAGATTCTTCAGCCTCACCGCTGAATTCAACTACTACTGCTGCTCCGGAAATACCCGAATCAATCCTGCCTGTTTCCCGGTCGGCTACAATTCTTCCTTTGTTGATAATGATTATTCTCTGACATATTGCTTCAACCTCCTGCATTATGTGAGTTGAAAGCATCACAGTTTTTTCCTTGCCTGCACTGGATATAAGATTTCTTATCTCAACTATCTGGTTGGGGTCCAATCCGGAAGTAGGTTCATCCAGAATAAGCACTTCCGGGTCGTGGATAAGAACATGTGCAAGACCTACACGTTGGCGGTAACCTTTGGACAGTACCCCGATCTTTTTGTGTTTTTCCTTGCCAAGTCCGGTAATTTCTATAGTATCCGCCACCAGCCTGTCTTTTTTTTCCACTCCGAAAAGATCTGCTACAAAACGGAGATACTCCTGTACATACATTTCGGGGTACAACGGATTGTTTTCTGGCAGGTAGCCCACTTTTTGCTTTATTTCCCTCAGATTGTTTCTTACTTCTCTGCCGTTGATGGTGACAGAACCTGATGTTGCAGGCAGATAACCTGTGATTATCTTCATCATAGTTGTTTTGCCTGCACCATTGGGGCCAAGAAAACCCAGAATCTCACCTGTGTTGATTTTGAATGAGACATTGTCAAGTGCCTTCTGTTTTCCGTATAATTTGGTGACATTATTTACAACAACTGACATGGATGAAATGGTATAGTATAATTACACGAAAATAAGAAAAATAAGACAAGTGCCAAAACCGATTTTTTGGGCATTTCAGGATTATTTGAATCAAAATACTAATTTTGCAGGGAACAATAACAAATAGCCGGAGGCAGTCAGCCGGGGATAGTTGAATCAGTTTAAGAGCTGTTTCCCCGGCAAGTGAAGAAATATGAAAAACTGTTAACAGTTTTAACTAAAATAAAATTAATGGGAATCAAAGCAAGAACCAGGGTCAGGGAAGCCCTTTTATCGAAAGAGTTTGGAACGGAAATAACTGTAAAGGGATGGGTCCGTACCCGCAGGGGAAATAAAAAGATCGCTTTTATTTCCCTGAACGACGGATCTACTATAAAAAACATTCAAATAGTTGCAGATGTTCCTCAATTTGGTGAAGAGTTTCTTAAAAAAATTACAACCGGAGCTTGTATTTCGGTTACCGGTGAACTTAAAGAAAGTATGGGCAAAGGCCAAAATGTGGAGATCCTTGCCGGGAATTTGGAACTTTACGGTCCTGCAGATCCGTTGAAGTATCCATTGCAAAAGAAGGGTCACACACTCGAATTTTTAAGGGAAATTGCACACTTGCGTCCCAGAACCAACACTTTTGGAGCCGTACTCCGAATACGCCATGCACTTGCTTATGCAATTCACAAATTTTTTAACGATAAAGGTTTCTTATACCTGCACACTCCGATAATAACAGGAGCTGATGCTGAAGGTGCAGGTGAAATGTTCCGTGTTACAACACTTGATATTTCAAATCCGCCCAGAACAAATGGAAACAGAATTGACTACCGCGAGGATTTCTTCGGACGCGAAACCAATCTTACCGTTTCAGGCCAACTTGAAGCCGAACTTGGGGCTCTTGCACTTTCGGATGTATATACATTCGGGCCAACTTTTCGTGCAGAGAATTCGAATACTCCAAGGCACCTTGCAGAATTCTGGATGATTGAGCCTGAGATGGCATTTTACGATATTGAAGATAATATGGATCTTGCAGAAGAGTTTTTAAAATACCTGTTGGTGAGGTTGCTGGATGAGTGCCGTGAAGATCTTGAATTTCTGACTGAGATGTATGACAGGGACCTGATCGAACGCATAAAACATGTTGCAGAAAATGATTTCATAAGGATCACCTACAATGAAGCAATAGATATCTTGTCGACGTCAGGGAAAGAATTTGAGTTTCCTGTTCACTGGGGCGCCGATCTGCAATCAGAACACGAGCGTTATCTTGTTGAAAATCACTTTGGAAAACCTGTGATAATTACAGGCTATCCCAGGGATATTAAAGCTTTTTATATGAAGCAGAACGATGACGGGAAAACTGTAAGAGCTATGGATGTGCTTTTTCCTAAGATAGGAGAAATAATTGGTGGCTCGCAAAGGGAAGAGGACCTTGAAAAACTTGAGAAAAGAATTCAGGAACTCAATATACCGAAAGAAGAGTTGTGGTGGTATCTTGATACACGACGGTTTGGAACTGCCCCGCATAGTGGTTTCGGACTGGGATTCGAACGATTGATGCTTTTTGTTACGGGCATGGGGAATATACGTGATGTTATCCCGTTTCCAAGAACTCCCAAAAATGCTGAATTCTGATTTATAACCTGTTGCATATTAATTCCCTGGATTACGTTGCAAGTTAAAAGGTTCTTATAACTTAATATCTGAAAATTTAGTAAATTGCCTGCAGGAAAAGAATGCTGAAAAGATATGTTAAAGCAAAGACTACAGCAGAAACTTCTTCAGAAACTCTCGCCGCAGCAGATTCAGATGATAAAGCTGCTTGAGATACCCGCCATTCAGCTTGAACAAAGGATCAAGAAAGAACTGGAGGAGAATCCAGCATTGGAGGAAGGTGAGGAATCTGCAACTGAAGAAGCCGTGAATGAAGAGAATGCTGGTGATGAGAACATTGAGGAAAACCAGGATGAGTTTTCACTTGAAGATTATATTGAGGATGATGAAACTCCTGCCTACAAGCTTAATGTAAGCAATTACTCCAGGGATGATAAAAGGGAGGAAATACCCCTGGGAACTGAATCAACATTCAGGTCACATCTGGAAAGTCAACTTGGCCTATATTCAATGGATGAGCGCAGCCAGATGCTTGCCAGGCATATACTTGGGAATCTTGATGAGGACGGATACCTGAGGAGGCGTCTTGATGCAATTGCCGACGACCTTGTATTTTCCCAGAATATCAAAACTGATGAAGCAGAGCTTTACGAAATTCTCAAAATAATACAGGATTTTGATCCGCCTGGTGTAGGTGCACGCGATCTTCAGGAATGCCTCCTGCTTCAGATAGAACGTAAAGATCAGGATAGCGAACCTGTAAAACTTGCACAAAGAATTTTAAGTCAGTGTTTCAAGGAGTTTATTAAAAAGCATTATGACAAAATCTCAAAAAAACTTAATATAACAGAGGAAGAACTGAAAGGTGCAATTAAAGAGATCCTCAGGTTGAACCCTAAGCCGGGCAGCCTGTACAGTGATTCTGTCAGCAATCCTTCATACCAGATTGTGCCCGATTTTATTCTCGACTATGTTGACGGGGAGTTCATTCTTAGCCTTAATACACGGAATATTCCCGATCTTAAGCTGAACAGGACATATTGTGATATGCTGGAAAATATCAGCATTAAAAAAGAGAGCAGGACGAAAAAAGACAGGGAGACATTATCTTTTGTAAAGCAGAAACTTGACTCGGCAAAATGGTTTATTGATGCGATCGTTCAAAGGCAGAATACATTAATGGTAACAATGAACGCGATACTTGAATACCAGAGGGAGTTTTTTGCCGATGGGGATGAAACAAAGTTGAGACCTATGATACTTAAGGATATTGCAGAAAGAACGGGACTGGATATATCCACGGTGAGCAGGGTTGCCAATAGCAAATATATACAGACTCATTTCGGAATATTTCCGCTTAAGTATTTTTTTTCTGAGGGTCTGCAAAACGAAGCTGGTGAAGAGGTATCAACAAGGGAGATCAAAACTATCCTTAAAGAATGCATAGATAATGAAGACAAGCGTAAACCGGTAACTGACGAAAAACTTACTGCCATCCTGAAGGAAAAAGGTTACAATATAGCAAGGCGAACAGTTGCAAAATACCGTGAACAACTTAACATTCCTGTAGCCAGATTAAGAAAGGTATTGTAAAATTGTTTTTTTAATACTATATGCTTAATGCCGCTAAAGTTTTTTCATTTTTTTTTCACCCATTGTTGATGACTTCATTCGGCATTTTGCTGATATTCTCTTCCGGCATCAATTTATGGAATTTGACATTTGAACAAAAGAGGGCAATTTTTCTGATAATTTTTTCAGGGACTTTTTTGCTCCCGATCTGCTTTATCCCCCTTTTTCTACTTTTCAGGATGATTGGAAGTGTTCAGATGAATTCTCTGAAGGAGAGATTGCTTCCACTTTTTTTTACCCTTGTCGTTTACTTTTTCACCTACCTGCTTATTTACGATTTTTTACCCGAACCCATTTTCCTTTTTATGAAGGGTGTTGTTGTTTCAGTTGCAGTTGTATTCCTTGTTTCAACCGTATGGAAAATCAGTGCACATATGGTTGGTATTGGGGGGCTTGCCGGACTGGTTCTTTCACTTTCTTTCACCTATTCAGTGAACCTCTTCGCTATTCTTGTTCCTGTAATCCTGGTTGCCGGGTTAACCGGTTTTTCAAGAATTGAACTGAAAGCCCACAATCCCCGGCAGGTTTATTCAGGGTTTCTTGCAGGGGCTGCAATTATGATAATGGTTTTCTATATTTTTTGATATTTTAGTCTTTTGATCAGGTCTGCCAGCAAACTGATTTTCCTTCCTGAAGCAGGAAACACGTATTTTTCGGATCTGGCAAGAGCACGAATCAGATTGAAGCTATCCTGTTTTTCATAGTAATACCATCCCTTTCCTTCAAGTCTCCTGGCCAGGTACTCCTGTTCGGGCTGTCCGGGAGTGGGGATAAAAATTGCTTTTTTCCCTATTGTCGCTATATCTGCAATGGAGCTGTAACCGCTGCGGCAAATAACTGTCCCAGACCTGCTTATTGCATGCAAAAGTTCACCTGCATTCATATATGGAACTTTTTCCAGATTCCCCCAACGGATAACAGAATGGTTCATTTTTGAAGGACGGCCGCATACCATAAGTGAACGAAAAGGGGCTGAAGAAAGTTGATTTGCAAGAATACTTTCAAGTGCAGACCTCTGTGGTTCCGGGCCGGAAATAATGGCAATAACCTGCCATTTTTGGGTTACTCCGGCAGTAGAGGAATATTTTATAACTGAAAAATGGCTTAGCCAGCCCGCATGAAAATATTTTCCGGTTAGACCGGCCGGAGCTGACAGGGAGCCTGAAAGGCTGTAATTGCCCGGGATGTCAGGGATCCAGCATTCGTTAAAAAAATAACCGGCTTTTCTGAGAAGACAAGAAACAGCCGGTTGTAAAAATTTCATTCCCTGCGGGAGTGATACGAAAAGCTGATGAGTAATCAGTATACTGAATTTTTTTCTGCTGAAAATACCGTACCTGTTATCTGATATAATTATATCGGGCTCGATTTGATCAACTATTTTACGGAAAAGGAAATGCTCTTTGACAGAGTGATAGATAAAAAGGGGAGCAATCGCAAACAATCTCTTCAGTATATTCTTTCCGGAATAGCTTATTTTCATTCCCGGCAAACTCAGGCACTGCAATTCCGGGAACGAGTATATAATCACTGAACGGGCATTACCCCCTGCAGCTACTATTACCTGAAAATCCCTTTTTAAAAAGGTTATCAGTGGCATCATGCGGGTAGCATGTCCCAGCCCCCAGTCCAGGGGACAAACCACTATTTTCTTTTTCCGGACAACCGACAATTTAGCCTGTGTTAATATGTATTGTTCATTTCATATCCTCAGGAGGATATACTTACAGGTATTCCGAAGCCTTCTACCTTTTTTGCAATTTCCCTGAGCTTTTCGGGTGAAACCTTTTTCAATCCCCTGACCGGTGTATCCCGTGCAATTGTGTAAATCATAACTTCACGTGGCCTTAACTTCCTGACCAGCGGCAGCCATGCATTCAGTTCACTTTCAGTAGTATTGTCAATTACTTTGTTTTTGTATGTTCCGTTTATGAACAAAGTCTGGAGAATGAAATCGCCCCTGAAAAGCATTAGCTTTTCTACAGCTTCTTTCAGCCTGAATTCAGGAGGAGGCTGATTTAAAAACCTTATGGTGGCTTCAATTCCCGAATCAAGCTTAAGGATATTCTGATCAACTTTTTTCAGAGCCATGAATACTTCATTTTTGTGTATCATGCTGGCATTTGAAAGAACTGCAATTCGTGCATCCCTGAAAAACTCGTTCCGCAAGGAAACCGTATCGTCAATAATGCCTGAAAACCCGGGATGTATGGTAGGTTCACCATTGCCTGCAAATGTGATTACATCCGGACGGTCACCTTCCTGTTTCATATTGATGAGCATCTTCCTGAGGTCCTGCCGGACTTTTTCCCTTGAAGGAAAAAGATTTTTATTATACGGCGGGGGGGAAGTCCAACCGCATTCGCAGTATATACAATTGAAACTGCACCACTTTGAGTTTGTCGGTAAAAGGTTTATTCCCAAAGATATTCCCAGTCTTCTGCTTTTAACCGGGCCAAACACTATTTTATCGAAAAGAAAAGTAGCCATCAGGAAAAATAAAAAAGGCAAATATACATGAAAAATTTTTCAGCTAAATACACACAGACAAGATGAAAAATTTTTAAGATAAAGCGAAGCGTATACTCCAGTCAGTCAAAATTTTGCAACTTCATTATGAAATTTTTATCCAAAAATACACACATACAGATGGAAAAAAATTTCATAATGAAGTTG
>PUMT01000095.1 GCA_003551495.1 Bacteroidota bacterium | reverse complement strand
GCACTCATATGACCTTCAAATTTACCAATATTTTCGCCGGTTTCAACGTCCCAGAGCCTTATTATCTTGTCTTCAGTGCCCGACAATGCCCATTTGCCGTCAGGCGAAAATTTCGGGAACTGTTCAACCCCCTGGAAGCTGGTAAGGCGCTTTGCTTCACCTCCTTCCTTGCTGACAGTCCAGATGTTGCCTGCATGGGAAAAAGTAATCAGTTCACCGTTAATGTCGGGCTGCCTAAGTAATCTTGCTTCATTGGCAAACAAACCTGCAGAAAGTTGAAAAATAAACAGGTAAAGTAAAAAGTTTCTGATCATTTTGAAATGTTTTGATTTGAATTATAGGTTGGTAACAACTTTATAGTCCTGCTGTTTGTCCATATACCATTAAAATATCAGCCTGAAGAATTGATTGGTATCAACCCTGCATTAAAAAAATTACTCATGGATCCTTACGGAGTTCTATTCAACCCCGACAGGTATAACATAAAGTGGTTCCTCTTCAGGGGGCAGCGGCAACAGGTCTTTTAACCGGTCATCTGTAAATGCGCCGACCATTACCGTACCAAGTCCCATCGTTATTGCCTGTAGCGATACATTTTGCCCTACGTGGCCAACTTCCATGTGCACATACCTTCCTGCCCTGTCACCGTAACGGGAAGCAGTCCTTGCATACTCGGCAGTAATTACCAGTGATACCGGTGCATTTCGTACGGGTGACTGCCCAAGGCATGCATCGGCCAGTTGTCTCCGGATATCACCATCCATTTTCCTGATGATCGTATGGTCTGAAGGAACATACTTGTAAACCCCGGAGGCCAGGCCATCAACTTCTCCTGCCACAATGTACACTTCCAGCGGGAAGGTTGCGCCTGCCGATGGAGCAGCCCTGAAACCGCGTGACTCTAGAGTTATGCCCTGGGCTGACCAGAGTAATTGCCCTATATGCTCCATTGTAAGAGGGTCGCCTGTATAGGAGCGGACTGACCTTCTTCTTGCTATTGTTTCTTCGAGGCTTACAGGGCTATCAGTTCTGGGTTCGGGCAGATCGATTACTTCTTCCTGCATAGGCATGTTCTCATTTTTTTCGGGTTTTTCATCAAAAACTGTATTTACTGCACTAAAAACCAGCCACACTACAAGTGCGGGCAGTATAATCCTGGGTGAGACAAGATACTTTTCCATAGCTCTCTGTTTTTTGGTTTCCGGTTTCGGTCATTAAAAATACAAAATCTGCAAAAAAATCCACATTGAAATCGGATAAATATTTTGCGACAAAAAAATCATTTCGTATTTTTGCGAAATACGAAATTGCCATTAATCAATGTGTTATTAATAAATAAAACGAAAAATTTATATGGAAAATGTATTTGAAGGAACAGGTATGAATATCAACGGGATACTGTTCCTGTCACCGGCTGAAGCATATGAGGCAGCAAAAAAAGGGGCATATATAATTGATATACGCGAAGAGTATGAAACAGATTTCAAAATGTACGATGTTGAAAACCTGATTTATTCACCCTTCTTTGGTTTTGCAGGCAGGGTTGACCGACTGCCTTCAGACAGTTGCCTGATAATAGCAGACTCTACAGGAAATAAGAGTAAGGAGATTTACGGTTTTTTGAAAGATAAAGGGTTTGAGAGCCTGGCTGTTCTTGCAGGCGGTATAATAAGCTGGGAAAGGCAGGGACTTCCCATGAAAAAGGATAAAAGCATGCAGTTATCAGGTTCCTGCATCTGCACAATAAAAACAAAAGTAAAAAGAAAATCAGAAAAGAGTTAAATTAAAAATTGCAAGAGATGGTCATAAAAGTTCTGGGCACCGGATGTGCAAAATGCAACAAGCTGGAAAGTAATGTAAAACAGGCTGTTGAAGAGCTTCAACTTAATGCTGAGGTAGTAAAAGAGCAGGATATCATGAAGATTATGGGATACGGAATTAACCGGACTCCCGGACTGGTTGTTGATGGAAGGGTAGTTATGAACGGCCGTGTACCTGGTGTAAATCAGATAAAAGAGCTTCTTACCCAAAAAACTGACCTTTGATGGACGATAGTAAAAAGCGGGTATATAGCAGCGAACACGTTAAGATATCGCGTTTTGCCAAAGCCCTTGCACATCCTGCAAGAGTCCGCATTCTGAGTATACTTTCTGAAAGGAGTTGCTGCTTCAGCACAAATATTGCCGATGAGTTTCCCATTGCACTTTCAACTCTTTCACAGCATTTGAAGGAGCTGAAACTGGCCGGACTTATTCAGGGGACTATTGAACCCCCAAGGATCAGATATTGCATTAACAGGGAAAAATGGGAGGAAGCAGCAGGATTGTTCGGAATCTTTTTTTCAGATTCTGTATTTGCTGAAAGAGATAAGGGAGACAAAACCACTATGTGATCAATCTGAAATAACCCCAGCATATTCAAAAAAGATCAATTTTGTTAAGTGACTGCTAAAGACAGGGGACTTTGATTTATAAACTGATCTGTTCTATGGAGTGGAAAAGAGAATTAAAGATACTTGCATGGATAGCAGGAGTATTCCTGTTCCTGTTTTATATCCCGGTTGAAAATCCTGAATTCAGACAGGCTGTGATCTCTTCCCTTGAGCTTGCTAAATGGTATGCAAGGGAGCATGTACTGCTTTGCCTTCTTCCTGCATTTTTCATTTCCGGTGCCATAGCTGTTTTTGTTAGTCAGGCTTCAGTTATAAAATATCTAGGCCCAAAGGCGGCCAAATGGAAGTCCTACCTTATTGCATCTGTGAGCGGGGCAATACTTGCTGTATGTTCCTGCACGGTATTGCCGCTTTTTTCCGGAATACGCCAAAGAGGCGCCGGACTGGGCACGGCTGTCACATTCCTCTATTCAGGCCCTGCAATAAATATTCTTGCAATTATTCTTACGGCACGTATTCTCGGCTGGGAACTTGGAATGGCCAGAATTGCGGGGGCTGTGGTTTTCAGTATTATTATAGGACTGGCAATGGCATTCCTTTTCCGGAAAGAAGAGAGCAGGAATGCAGCTGAACAGATGGAAATAGAAGCTCCCCGGCAGTTGCGCCCTTTGTGGCAGACTGCTTTCCATTTTTTTGTACTGGTTCTGATACTTGTATTTGCCACATGGGGTGAACCTCACAGTGATAGCGGGTTTCTCTATACAGTATGGTCGCTTAAGTGGTATCTGACCGGCTTTTTCGGGTTTCTGCTGATGATCTCGCTTGTTTATTTTTTGGGCATAAGGGCATGGAAAGTAATACTCGGGGGAGTTGTTGTTCTTTTGAGTGCAATTATTTTTCCGGAGAACCCGAATATACCCTTTGTAGTTGCTGTAGCTGCCCTGGTTGTGCTTTCCCTTCAGCACGGGGATGAACCAGGCGACTGGATATGGGCAACATGGGATTTCACAAAACAGATTGTGCCCCTGCTTGGCGCAGGTGTGCTGGTGGCCGGATTCCTCCTCGGCACACCTGAGAATGGAGGCGGAATTATCCCCGGAGAATGGGTTGCTTCCCTCGTCGGTGGCAACAGTCTGACTTCCAACTTTTTCGCCTCGATATTCGGAGCATTGATGTATTTTTCAACTTTAACGGAAGTTCCGATAGTTCAGGGATTGCTTTCCAGTGGAATGGGCGAGGGACCTGCACTTGCCCTGTTGCTTGCAGGCCCTGCACTTTCGCTGCCCAATATGTTGGTTATAAGAAGTGTACTGGGTACACGCAAAACACTTGCATACATTTTACTGGTTTCTGTAATGTCTACAATTGCCGGAATGTTGTACGGCTCATTTCATTCCTGATCATTTCATAAGAAAATATAATGGAACCCCCATGTTTGTTCATCTCTTTTTGTCTGCCGAAGGCTGATGGGGCTTTCACACCCCGGAAAAAAACTTCTAAACCCGCAGCAGTGGTGAAATATGAACAAGCACGGAGGATTGTCTTCCTACAGCAAAGCATGAGCTAATCAAAGCGGTTTCTCGAGACAGATCACAATCTCCAGTCCTTTTCACCTGAAGGCTTGTTATCCACCACCTCCTCTATCTGTTTTATAATATCTTCTGTAAGAAGCGGCAATACTTCCGGAGCTTTAAGGTTTTCCCTCAACTGTTCCGGTTTCGACGCCCCCAGTATTACCGAACTTACATTAGGGTTTTTGAGGCACCACGCAATTGCCATCCGGGGGAGGGTAACTCCCATCTGGCTGGCAATTTTTTTTAGTTTTACTGATTTTGCCACTTTATCTCTTCCTTCGGGTGTGTCGAGTCTTTTTTCACGCAGCCAACTGTATTTTTCAAGACTGAAACGGCTCCCGTCCGGAATACCTTCAGAATACTTGTTGGTCAATATGCCGCCTGCCAAAGGACTCCAGGTTGTTGTACCCAGTCCCATCTCCTCATAAAGCTGCTTATATTCCACCTCAACCCGGTTGCGGCAGAAAAGGTTGTATTCAGGTTGTTCCATCAGGGGAGGTATAAGACTGTTTTCGCGTGCAATGTGAAGAGCCTCCCTGAGTTGAATAGCCGACCATTCACTGGTTCCCCAGTAGAGAGCCTTACCCTGATTTATAATATGGTTCATTGCCCTTACAGTTTCTTCAACCGGGGTGTACAGGTCAGGCCTGTGACAGAATAACAGGTCAACATATTCCAGTTGCAGCCTTTGCAGGGCAGCATTGGTTCCTTCTACTATCCTTTTTCTTGAAAGGCCCCTGTCATTCGGACCATCTCCTCCCCAGAAGAGCTTTGTTGAAATGACCAGGTCTCTGCGCTTCCACCCGGCTTTTTTTATTACTTTGCCAACGAGTGTTTCAGCTTTTCCTGCAGAATAAACCTCAGCATTGTCAAAAAAATTGATTCCGGCATCAAAGGCTTCCTTCATCAAATTGTAGGCGCCTTCGAAATCAGACTGGTCACCGATGGTTATCCACGAGCCGAAAGAAAGCTCGGAAACTTTTAACCCTGATTTTCCTAAAAATCTATATTCCATAATTCCGGTTTTTCATATTATTTCCATGCCGCATAAACTTGTTCGGCACGGACTTGTTATTACAGCAGACCAATTTAAAAAAAAAATGAAAAATACAGAATTATATAACTTTCAATTATAAAAATATTTTAAGGTTTACCTATATTTATAATGCGGAAAGGATTAATTGCAGGAAGCTGTTCCTGTTAAATTCCGGAATAATTTTAACAGGTTTAAAATACATTGAAGTTTGATGGAGCTTTTTTCCGATACATTTTTTGAGATAGCGGCAATACTTATTATATCCGCACTTGCGGGACTTCTCGGGAGAGCCCTAAGGCAGCCGCTTATAGTTGCTTTTATAGGGGTGGGGATACTTGTGGGCCCGTTCGGACTTGACCTGATAAGGTCACTCGATAAGGTACAGTTGCTGTCGGAACTGGGTATAGCTATCCTCCTTTTTGCTGTGGGACTGAAACTGGATCTCCGTCTTATCAGGTCTATCGGTAATGTTGCTATGCTGACCGGCATAGGCCAGGTAATATTCACGTCGGTTGTTGGCTATACTATAGCATTACAGCTTGGAATGTCCTCCATTCATGCACTTTATGTTGCTGTGGCGCTTACTTTTTCTAGCACCATAATAATTGTTAAGTTGTTATCCGACAAGAAAGAGATAGATTCACTCCATGGGCAGATATCGATCGGTTTTCTCATTGTACAGGATATTGTGGTGGTACTGGCGATGATCTTTTTGAGTGCGCTGGCAGCCGATGCTTCTGCAAATCCTGTAGCAGATATAGCATGGGTAATCCTGAAGGGACTGGGAATGCTGGTCGTTGTCGGACTGCTGATGCGGTATGTTCTGCCCGGTATCATGAACCTTATGGCACGTTCTGAAGAGTTGATGGTGCTGTTTTCAGTAGCATGGGCGCTTGCCCTTTCGGCCACCGGGGATTTACTTGGGTTCAGCAAGGAAGTGGGCGCATTTCTGGCCGGCATATCTCTTGCTTCAACGGCACACCGCGAAATAGTGAGTGTAAAAATGACCACTTTGCGTGATTTTCTGCTTCTTTTCTTCTTTGTAACCCTGGGTGCCGATTTCGACCTCTCACTGGTCGGAGAGCAGATCAGGCCTGCAATAATATTTTCTCTTTTTGTCCTCCTGGGCAATCCACTTATAGTTCTTGTCATAATGGGCATTATGGGATACCGTAAACGCACCTCATTCCTTTCCGGACTGGCAGTTGCCCAAATAAGTGAGTTTTCCCTGATTCTGGCTGCACTTGGATTGCAGCTGGGGCATATAGATGATAATGTGATGGGGCTTATAACGCTTGTGGGATTAATTACTATAGGTTTGTCAACATATATGATACTTTACTCACACAGGATATTTGATTTACTTTCCCCTGTACTTGGCATCTTTGAAAGAAAAAACCCTTACCGGGAGGCTAAATCCAAAGACATTGACGAAAAGAGTATTGATGTTATCATTTTTGGACTTGGCAGGTATGGAAGAAACATTGCTCTCAGTCTTGAAAGAGACGGGAGAACGGTAATGGGTGTTGACTTTGATCCCAAGACGGTGGAATCCTGGGCGGAAAAAGGAAGACCGGTGCAGCTTGGGGATGCTGAAGACCCCGACCTGCCAAAACTCCTGCCCCTTAAAAGCACAAAAGTGATAATAAGTACCATACCGGATTACAATATTAACCTGCGGTTTTTGAAAATTCTCAAGCATTACAACTACAAAGGCAGGACTGTTCTTACCCAGCATCATTCGGAACATGCCGCGGAGTTGGTTGAGGCAGGAGCAGATTTGATACTTTTCCCTTTCGTTGATGCTGTAAGCGGTGGTTTCGTAAAAAAGCTCAACAAATGCTTCAGTGAAAATGAAGATGATAAATGTGGGCAGCAATAAATTGAAAGAATAAGTGGAAAGCGGATAAGGGACTTATGCCGCTCCTACCTTTTTGCCCTTTCGGCCTTTTTCGGCATGCCTTATCCTGTAGAAGCCCGGCACATCTATCATTGTTCCCTGGGTTCCCAAAAGCCAGCGGAATGACCTGTCCTCATAGGTTTTTCTCCATTTTTTAACAGGCCTGTGATAATAACCGATATTTGAACAGTACCCTCCCAGTCGGGCGGCATCTCCCCTGGTAATCTGGAAAGCACCAACAGCCCTGTTTCGTTCTTCCGTGAAAAACCCGTCCGGATCTATATCTCTGATTTCAATGTGCTGATTGTTCAAAACCGGGTCATCATTGGGCAGAAGCTCCGAAACCATATGGTGGCGTGGAAACACAAGCAGATCACTTCTTTCCTTCAGTTCCATGCCCAGCAGGTCTATTGATCGTTCGCGGAAAAGTACGTCACAGTCAGTGAAAAAAATCCAGTCTGCCACTGTCTCTTTCGCTGCAATATTTCTACCTACTGCCCTTCTGAAAAGATAATGTTCAGGCAGGGGGCGCCAGTTCCACCTTACACCTGGCACATTTTTCCTCCCGAAAAAATTCAGCACCCTGAGAGTTTCTTCATCCCCGGGAGAGTAAAAGACTGTCATTGTTAATTCAGTTTCCCGGGGAGGGAAAAGAACAAGAGAACTCAGCTGGTAGGTGAGTATTTTGGCGTACCTCCAGCAATGACTCACTATTTCCAGCTTCAGTCTGCCCTCCACATTCACTGACAGCGGCAAAGCTGAATAATCCGGCCCTATCCAGCGCGCAGGAAAATACCCACTTGCAGCAATACGGTAAAACCATTCCAGTATATTGTCTGCCAGGGGAGAAACAAACTTCTTCCCGTCGGGAAGTATATTGTGGGTCATTCGGGAGTTATCCATTTTTTCGGCCAAAAGTAAGTGTTTATTTTATTAATAAACAACAACCCTGGCAAAATTTTTACTGTTAGCAGAAGGCTAATACCTGTTCCTTATATCAGTTATCCCGCCGTTTTTGAAATCCCCGGAGAACAACAGCCTGGCCAGTTCCTTTCCCGCTGCCAGAGGATCTGCAAGCATACCCTTTTCCTTGTAGGAAACAAATTTATCCCTGTGAATGAACTGCTCCCGTGTTTTCCCCCTTATGTTATCCTGCATTCCGGTATCAATTATTCCGGGGGCAACCGACATGCATTTTACAGGATAATCAGTTCCTTCCTGCTCTGTTGCAACACATCGGGTAAACATTTCCATTCCTGCTTTCCCGGTGCAATAGCTGCTCCATCCGGAATAAGGTGATGATGCTGCTCCTGATGAGATGTTAATAATCCTTTTCTCAATCTTCAGTCCTTTACCCAGATCTGTAAAGCGGGATGTGAGGATCATCGGGGCAAGAAGGTTTATTCTCATGTGGAGGTCAACCTCTCCGGGTTTGCAATTTTCAATACGGTCAACCGGGTCAATAACACCGGCATTATTTACCAGGTAGAGTCCGGTTGCCTTCTGCAAATCGATTTTTCCGGAAACTTTCTCCCATAATTCAGGAATATCTCCGGTCTCTGCAAGGTTAAACCTGAAAAAGTTAATATTGCACCTGGCAGACCCTGCCTCGCGAATAAGAGAGATATTTTCTGTGCGCGAAATGCAGATCAGATTGTTTTCCGGGTGAAGCAGGGCTCTGGCAATCCCCTCGCCAATTCCCCTGCTGGCCCCTGTTATTATTATAAATTTCATGCTTACAAATTTTACCGCCCGGGGCTGATTTCAAAAAAGTCAATAATTTAGTACCTGCAGGTACAAAATTATTAAATATTGTTATATATTTGTTGAGTATGCTGGCAGTATGCCTGCGGTGATACCTCTTTTTACAGGCGGGAATTTAAAACAGCAAATCCCCCCTTATACGCATCGCAGCAATAACTGAGCCTGCAGAACGTTATTAAAAAGAAAAAAAACTGGCATTCCCAAAACTGCAATGAAAAGAATTCTGGTCATACTTTCTATGGTGCCGGTGTTGTGGATATTTTCAAACAATGCCGTTAACTGGCATTATCATGAACTTGCCTGCGGACAAGTGATCCAGCACGCACACCCTTACGACAGAAGTGCAGAAATACCTGCAGATGAGAGTGCATCAGAAAAAACCGGAGGCTTACCATCTGAAAATCACAGTCACAACAGAAGCGAGCTTATTACGCTTTTTATGACCTCAAACATTGTTCTTCTTGTTGTACTGATCCTGGCTTTGCTTTTCCTGATAATTGAATGTTTGTCTGTCGAAAGGTTCATGAACACCCGGAAGCTGAGGACTTGCAATCTGTACCGGGTACCCCTTCTGAGAGCTCCCCCCTTTTGTTGATCGTTTTACAAATCAGTTTACAGTTGCGGTAATATCAAATACTGCATTTTTCTAATCCGTTCAACAAAAAAATAAAAAATGAATTTTTCAAGATTGTTTATCTCTTTGATAACAGTATTACTTTTATACTCCTTTACTTATCCCTTTTCTGAAAATTCCCATTCGCCGCCCGGTCAGGGACAGGTTGTCAAAGGAAAGGTCATTGATGCAAATGACGGGGAGAAGGTGCCTTTTATAAATATACTGGTTGAAGATACAAGAATTGGGACAATAACCGGTAGCGACGGCACATTCCGGCTTATAAATGTGCCTAACGGAACCAAAAGGATCATTGTAAAAGGTATGGGGTATCAAACAAAATACCTGGAGATTAATGTGGAGCAAGGTAAAGAGCATGAAATTGTAATTGAGATAGAGTATACCGGTATCGATATGGATGAAATTGTCGTTACTTCATCCCCCACCGGAAGCGGTTTCCGATACCGCTCAGACATGTCTTTTATGGGCGAGGACCTGGCAAGACGCAGTGAGGTTTCTTTCGGGGAAATGCTTGACGGGGAGCCGGGTGTCGCCATGCGCTCAATGGGCTCTGCACCAGCCAGGCCGGTTATTCGCGGGATGGATGGTGACAGGGTGCTGGTCCTGGAAAACGGAGAGAGGATGGGTGATGTTTCCGAGTCGGGAGCAGGCCAT
>PUMT01000258.1 GCA_003551495.1 Bacteroidota bacterium | reverse complement strand
CTGACGGCATACAAAGCAGGCAACCGGACTGTGAACTTGCATTTTTTACAAAAAACTTTTGAACATTGTTTTTGTTACATTTGTAAAAAATAATGCTTAATGACATTACTTGACAAGCATACCGGACTGTACACAGACCATTATGAACTTGTAATGGCACAGGGGTATTTTCTGAGCAGCAAGAAAGACACCGTTGCAGGTTTCGATTATTTCTTCAGGGCGGCGCCATTCCGTGGTGCTTTTGCAGTTTTTTCCGGACTGCAGAATATGCTGGATATGATTGAAAATTTCCGCTTCAGTGACGATGACTGTAATTTTCTGGTTGACCGGGGATTTAACAAAGATTTTGTAGATTACCTGAGCAGGTTCAGTTTTAACGGGAACATTTATGCTCCTGCTGAAGGTGAAATTGTATTCCCCATGGAACCTGTCGTTCATGTTGAAGGAAACCTCATAGAAGCACAGCTTCTTGAAACACTTATTCTGAATATCCTCAATTTTGAAACTCTTATTGCTACAAAATCCAACCGTATAAGATATGTTTCGGGAGATAAAAAGGTTGTGGATTTTGGTATGCGCAGGGCACAGGGGACCGGAAGCCTTCAGGCCAGCCGTGCCACAATTGTCGGCGGAGCAGACAGCACTTCCAACGTATGCAGTGCATTTCTGTATGGTATCCCTTTATCCGGCACACAGGCTCATTCATGGATTCAGAGTTTTGATGATGAATTGATGGCATTTCGAGAATTTGCCCGTGCTTTTCCGGAAAAATGCATTCTGCTTGTTGACACGTACGACACACTCAGACAAGGGATACCAAACGCCATTACCGTTGCGAAGGAGATGGAAAAGCGCGGCCAGAAGCTTATGGGAATACGCCTTGACAGCGGCGACCTGGCATACCTCAGCAAAAAAGCAAGGGAAAAGCTTGATGAGGCGGGACTGGATTATGTAAAAATTGTTGTTTCAAACAAACTTGATGAATACGTTATCAGAAGCCTTCGTGAACAAAAGGCTCCAATAGATGTTTTCGGTGTAGGAACAAACATGATAACCGGTAAGGATGACGCAGCACTTGACGGAGTTTACAAAATGGTAGATTGTGATGGAAACCCGAGACTAAAGATCTCAAACGACCTGGAAAAAATTACACTTCCGGGCAAAAAGAAAGTTTACCGTTTTTTTGAGAACGAAAATTGTTTCTATGCCGACGGAATATGTCTTAAGGATGAAGTGGATTTTGATGTTATCTACCACCCATTTAAACGGGAAAAGTTTTTAGATATATCCGGACTTCAGCGTGAAGAGCTTACACGTCCCGTTATGATAAACGGGAAAAACATAACGCCCCGTTTAAGCGTTGAAGAAATAGCAGGTTATGCAAGGGAAAGACAGAAAATGCTGCATGATGAACATAAAAGGCTGGAGTTTCCGCACATCTACAAGGTAGGGATAAGCAAAAAGCTGATGGACTTGCGAAGTAATATTATAGCGGAATTAAAAGAAAAAATTGAACAGAAAAAATCATAAAACCATGAAAGCTCTGCTGATTGTTGACGTTCAAAATGATTTTTGTCCGGGTGGAGCATTACCCGCCCCCTAAGGAGACAAAGTAGTACCGGTTATCAACAACCTCATGGATAAATTCCCGCTGGTAGTTGCTTCGAGGGACTTTCACCCCGGGGATACTGTGCACTTCAAAAAATGGCCGCCCCATTGCGTTGAGGGAACCAGGGGAGCCGAATTTCACCCTGAACTGAATCTGGATAAAGTCGACAGGGAGGTGGTCAAGGGGACAGGCAACCGCGACGACGGCTATTCGGCTTTCGAGGCAACCAATGTCGGGTTGACCGGATTCCTTAAGGAAAAAGGTGTAACTGAAGTTTATGTGACCGGACTTACAACAGAGTACTGTGTGAAGGAAACGGCAATTGATGCTGCATCAAAAGGATTCAGTACCTACGTTGTAACCGACGCAATACAGGGTGTAAGACAAAACCCCGGCGACGAAGAGAAAGCGCTGGAAGAGATGAAGCAGTCCGGTGTAAAACTTACAACTTCAAAAAAGATACAGGTTTGACTTCTGACAAAAAGTATGTCAGTTAATAAAGATTACGCGGGATAACCTGTCATCATCACTCCTGCCCCCATTCGTCCCGTTAAACTACCATTGTACCTGGCAGAGAAAAAATTCTTATGCCCACATATCGTGCACATTCCCGCAGTCTCAATATTGGAAAGGGTGACACCTGCTTCTGTTAACTGAAAACGGTTTGCACCCCACAAGTCCAGAAGAAACCTGCCTCCCTTTTCAATTTCTGAGAAAAAATTCCTTCTCTCCCCTTCATTGAATGGAGACATCTCCCTAACATCCTCTCCAACCTCATAACAGCAAGGGCCTGCCGATGGACCTATTGCAGCAATTACACCTGAAGGGTGGGTTCCGAAATTCTCATTCATTGCCAAAAGAGTATTGTATGCTGCACCTTTGAACGTGCCCCGCCAGCCTGCATGTACAACACCAGCAACAAGATTTTGAGGGTCATAAAGCAGCAAAGGAACACAATCAGCCACGCGAACCATAATGCAAAGATCTTTCAAAGCCGTGATAATTGCATCGGTATCAGCCAGCACTTTTCCCGAAGCAAACTCAGCAGCTTCATCCAGATCATCTTCAAGAACAGATACATTGGCACTGTGAGTCTGCCTGGCTATCACAAAATCATTTGCGCCGGCACCGATTTGTGCGGCAAGAATATGGTAATTTTCAAGTACATTGCTGTAGTCATCCCCCACATTAAACCCAAGGTTCATTGACGCGAAGCGCCCTGTGCTGACGCCTCCGCTCCTGGTTGTAACAAAATGCCTAAGATTTCTGAATGCTGATAAATTTTTAAAACGTATCAGGTTCATAATAAAAAATCAATACAGTTGAGGTCTCCCGGTTTTATTTAGTGCCCCGGCTTAAACCCAAAACACCAATAGCAAATACTGCAAAGCCGGTAAATGCAGGAACTCCTTAAATTTTAAGCTACGAATTTAATGTTTTAAAGCATAACAACTCATACCTTGCTCGTTTGATCCAATAATTTTACCTTTGGATGCCGGAAATTCCCCAACCGGTTATAGTTCACAAACCAGAGGGTTTCAGGTAACCGGCAAACCATTTTAAAAACAAACTGAATGAACCTTCAGCTGATTGACTGGGTAATGGTGCTGGCATTTTTTATGGTGCTGCTGGCAATCGGACTTTACTCTTCCCTCAATGCAGGGAAGAATACTACCAATTTTTTTCTTTCGGGACGCAACATGCCATGGTGGCTCCTTGGTGTGTCAATGGTGGCCACAACATTCTCTGCTGACACCCCTAACCTGGTTACGGATATGGTTCGCACCGGAGGCGTTGCCGCAAATTGGCTTTGGTGGGCTTTTTTGCTGACCGGCATGCTTACAGTATTTGTCTATGCAAAACTATGGAACAGGTCGAAGGTTATGACTGATATGGAGTTCTACGAACTCAGATACAGCGGTAAAACAGCAGCTTTTTTGAGAGGCTTCCGTGCTGTATATCTTGGTTTTTTCTTTAATGTCATGGTAATTGCAAGCGTTTCACTTGCATTTATTAAGATAGCAGCAGTTATGCTCGGACTGCAGCCTGCTCCTGCTCTAATAATGGCTGCGGTAGTAGTGGTTATATATGCCGGTATTGGCGGATTGAAGTCCATTTTGTGGACAGACCTTTTCCAGTTCAGTTTTGCAATGCTCGGAGCGGTCATAGCAGCCGTATATGTGACTGGCTCACCGGAGGTGGGCGGATTAAGCGGACTTTTAAGTCACCCGAATGTATCGGACAAGTTGAGTATCATCCCGTCGCTTTCCCGACCAGACCTGTTCCTGAGCATTTTTATTATACCGCTTGCCATACAATGGTGGGCTGCCTGGTATCCGGGCGCCGAGCCCGGAGGGGGTGGATATGTTGCGCAGCGAATGCTGTCTGCCAAAAATGAGAAACACGCCATCGGGGCAACACTGCTTTTCAATGTTTTTCATTATGCTCTGAGGCCATGGCCGTGGATCATTGTGGGACTGGGATCACTTATCGTATATCCGGATATACAGTCAATGATCGATGCATATCCCGGTGTAAGCACACAATACATAAGGAACGATTTTGCCTATCCCGCAATGCTCAACAAGTTCCTGCCGGCCGGTCTGCTTGGACTGGTGGTTGCATCGCTCATTGCAGCGTATATGTCAACCGTTGCATCACAGCTCAACTGGGGATCGTCCTACCTGGCAAACGACTTTTACGGAAGGTTCATCAATCCCCGTGCTACCGAAAAGCAAAAGGTTCTATTCGGTAGAATTTCCACATTATCATTGATGTTTTTCTCCGTCCTGCTCGCCCTCGTGCTGCAAAATGCGCTGCAGGCTTTCCAGTACCTGCTGATGATAGGGGCGGGTACCGGATTGATTTATATTCTCCGGTGGTTCTGGTGGAGAGTGAACGCCTATTCGGAGCTGGCCGCAATGGCTGCTGCAGGAATATTTTCGCTTATATTCATACTGGTTGAAAATTTCGGGATTACCGTTACCGGTGAAGAAAATATAGAAGTATGGGGAATAAGCACAACCCAAACCTACTGGAATATTTTTAAATTTACAGGCATAGTATTACTTACAACCGTCTCGTGGATTACCGTCACTTATCTCACCCCACCTGCAGGTGAAGAAACCCTGAGAAGCTTTTACCGGAAAATAAGACCGGGCGGCCCCGGATGGAGGGCAGTTGTCAAAAAAGCTGAAAAGGAAAATGTAACCCTTGTAAAGGAAAAGGATCTGAAATGGGATGTACCTACAGGATTACTTTGTATGACATTCGGTTGTATAGCCATATATGCAACCCTTTTTACAATAGGCAACCTGTTATACGGGAATAACGTTACTGCAATTATTTTCGGAGTTGCAGCCATCGCTTCGGCATGGGCAATATTCCGCCTGTGGCAAAGGTTGACTGCAGAATAAAGCTTAAATCGAAACCAAACTAATAAATATGACAGACAATTCAACATTTCAAAATAAAAGAAACCGCGGACTTACACTGCTTGTACTGGCAGCTGGTATGGGAAGCCGCTACGGGAGCCTTAAGCAGATTGACCCGGTAGGCCCTTCAGGAGAAACAATTATAGATTATTCTGTTTATGATGCCATTAAGTCAGGTTTCAATAAAGTTGTATTTGTTATCAGGAAAAGTATCGAGCAGGATTTCAGGGAAACATTGCTGAAAAAATTTGAAAATGTTATAGAAGTGGATTATGTTTTCCAGGAACTTGAAATGCTGCCTGCCGGGTTCACCGTACCACCGGAAAGGCAAAAACCATGGGGGACTGCTCATGCCATACTTATGGCTGAGAATGCAGTAAAAACCCCTTTTGCAGTGATCAATGCAGACGATTTTTACGGATTTGATGCTTTCGAAAAAACAGCACGCTTTCTGGAGGATAAGGAGATGGAATCAAGCTATTCAATGGTGGGGTACCTGTTAAAGAACACTCTTTCTGATCACGGGACGGTTTCCAGGGGTGTGTGCACCATCGATAGCGAGGACTGCCTCAGGTCGGTAACCGAGATGACTCAAATTCAGAGGATTGAAGAAAAAACGGTTTATATTGAAAATGGAGAACAAAAATCGATCGATGAAAACAGAAAGGTTTCCATGAACTTCTGGGGGTTTACACCTGCTGTTTTCAAACAGATCAAAGAGGGTTTTGCCAGTTTTCTTGAGAAAAACATAAACAACCCTAAATCGGAATACTATATACCGGAAGTAATAGATAAGCTGATAAGAGAAAACAGGGCCAGCGTAAAAGTCATCCCAAGCAGCGCTGAATGGTTTGGGGTAACATACCGTGAAGACAGGGAAAAAGCTGTTTCACATATAAACAAGCTGGTAAAAAACCGTATATACCCTCAATCTTTATGGAAGTAAAACTGATCGTTAAAAATTTTCATAGCCTAATGGCTTTAACTCTGTCTGGGTTTTCAAGGTAATCTGGACGGAATGCTGCATCATCTGGTATTTAAGATTTACCGGGAATATGAAATGAAAGGTTGTTTATCCTGAATTAGATTCTTCCCGGTATTTTCAGATAAAAAACTCCAAATTTTTTTGCAATACAAAAATTATTATTACATTTGCATTAATTGAGCCTTCTTTCCATAAGCGGGTTTAATTTATAAAGAAGAGCTGAGAGAACAGGCTCTGTGAAGCTCTAGCAACCGCCCGGCAAGGGAAATGGTGCTAAAACCTGCCCGAAAAGGGAATAATAAATTAAAACCTAAAGTCATGAAAACTTTACTCTTTTCAAGCAGTTTTATTTTACCTCCAAATTATCCGGTAACAGGCAATTTTGTGTGCGCTGTTTACAGAACCATTTTCCTTTTGACCCTGCGAATGCGTAACATGGTGTACGGCTTCTGACTGCCGTTGCCCCTAATGTTTCAGTCACCTTTGTTCACCAGGGTAATTACATAATATTATTTGTGTTACACCTTGTTTACCGGAAATCAAACAAATGTGATTGAATAATTTCAGAAGGATAACAGTTCTGTTAATAAATCAAATTACAATTTCCTAAAAAATACAATCAGATATGAAATCCACAGATATACTGACAGAGATCTTAAAAGAGAGAATACTGGTACTTGACGGAGCGATGGGTACGGTTCTGCAGGAATACGGCCTTGAAGAAACCGATTACAGGGGCAAAAGATTCAGTGACCATCATACTGCACTGAAGGGCAATAACGATATTCTTTCCCTTAGCTGTCCCGACACCATAAAATGTATCCACGAACGCTATTTAAAGGCTGGTGCAGACATAATAACTACCAACACATTCGGTGCCAACACTGTTTCTCAGGCTGACTACGGAACCGGGGAGTACGTTTATGAAATGAACCTGGAATCAGCCAGAATTGCAAAAAAGTGTGCGGAAAAAGCGGGTAGTGAGAATCCCTGTAAGAAAAGGTTTGTTGCAGGTTCAGTAGGGCCCACCAATAAAAGCTCATCCATACCTGTTGTGCCCGATAAGCCCCACAAAAGGGAGATATTGTTTGAAAAGCTTGCCGGGTCTTATGAATCACAGATCGAAGGACTTATAGATGGGGGAGTTGATATATTGCTTATAGAGACTATTTTTGACACCCTGAACGCCAAAGCTGCAATTTTTGCTGCAGAAAATATTTTCAAAAAATTAAACAAAAGGGTTCCTGTAATTATAACTTTCTCTTTAGATACTCTTGGAAAACGCATCCTGTCAGGCCAGGCACCCGAAGCTTTTCTGGCCTCTGTAAGCCATGCCTCTCCGGTTGCTGCCGGACTCAACTGTACGGGAGAAGGATCATTACTAAGAGGTCCGATGTCAGAAATTGCAGGAAGATCACCCTGGTTCACCATCTTTTATCCCAATGCGGGCTTTCCAGATACACAGGGAAGGTACACACAGGATGAGGAGGAGTATTCAAAAGGGATCAGGCCTCTTCTTGAAAGCGGTTCGGTAAATATTATCGGAGGGTGCTGCGGAACAAAACCTTCACATATTGAAAAGCTCGCGGAGCTGGCCGTCCAATATAAACCCAGGGAAGCAAAAAAGGGATTAACGCTGAATAAGCTGTCAGGCCTGGAAACTGTTGATTCCAAATCCGGCAGTTACCTGATTGCCGGAGAGAAAACAAACACCTCGGGATCAAAAGGCTTTGCTAAGTCGATATCGGAAAAGGATTACGAAAAGGGTGTGAGGATAGCACGCAAACAGGTAGAAAGCGGAGCCCATATTCTTGATGTATGCGTTGACGACCCGCTTGTTGACGGCAGGGAAGCAATCCGCAAAATAATTTTTTCACTTGGAGCTGATCCTGTAACTTCAAGGGTGCCTGTAATGATTGATTCTTCTGACTTTCATACAGCCGAAGAGGGACTGCGCAGCTTTCAGGGAAAGGGTATTGTAAACTCAATAACCCTTAAGGAGGGGGAAGCGGATTTTCTTGAAAAAGCTTCACTTGTAAAACAGTACGGTGCCGCTGTTGTAGTAATGCCAATTGATGAAAAAGGGCAGGCCGGTTCGTTTGAACGGAAAAGGGAAATTGTATTAAGGGCTTACAGGCTTCTTACAGAAAAACTTGATTTCAACCCGGAGGATATTCTTTTTGATCTGAATGTTATGGCAGTAGGTACAGGAGTCGATACCGGTGAAAATGTCGCAGCAAGCATAATAGATACCTGCAGGTGGATAAAGGGTAACCTGCCGGGAGCCGGGACTGTTGCAGGTGTCAGCAACCTCTCATTCTCATTCAGGGGCAACAACGAGATACGTAACGCACTTCATGCAGTATTGCTGGAGCACCTGGAAAAAGAGGGACTGGACATAGCGATTGTTAATCCCGCCGAACTCAAAACTGTTAGCGACTTCAGCAGAGACCTGATTGAACTGTGCGAGAACCTTCTGTTCAGTCCTTCAGATAAAGCCCTCAATGATCTGATGGAGTGGAACGGAAAGGAGTCAGGCCCCAAAAGAGAAAAGGGTGATCAAAGCCTGTGGAGGCAGCTTCCTGCTGAAGAGCGGCTTGAACATTCGATCCTTCATGGAATAACGGTTCATCTTGCTGAAGACCTTGATGAACTTTGTTCGTACTATGAAGATCCAATTGACATAATTCATGGCCCGCTTATAAATGCTATGAAGACTATAGGTACCCAGTTTGAGGAGGGACATATTTTCCTTCCCCAGATCATAAGAAGCGCCGGAATAATGAAAAAGGCTGTAGAGCACCTCAAACCGCGCTTCCCGAGGGATAAGAGTGCTTCCGGAAACAATGACGGGAAAAAGATCCTTCTGGCAACAGTAGAAGGTGATGTTCACGATATAGGCAAAAACATTGCCAAACTGGTTCTTTCCTGTTACGGGTATAATATTACAGACCTTGGAATAATGGTGCCGGCAGAAGAGATTGTAAAAAGAGCCGTTGAGGAAAATGCGGATCTGATAGGGCTGAGTGGACTTATAACTCCGTCACTTGAAAAAATGGGGGACGTAGCAAGAAAACTCGAAGAAAGGAAGCTAAGCATACCACTTGTTGTTGGAGGTGCAGCCACCTCAAAAAGGTATACTGCGCTTAAACTTGCACCACTTTACAGTCACCCGGTAGTTCATGTGCCAGATGTGTCGGGTGCTCCGGTAGTGGCAAGAAAGCTGATCTACAAGGAGAAATATCCCGATTTTGCAGAAAAGATCAGGAAAAATTATATGTCCATAAAAGAAACTACCCGCTAGGCTCTCATATACAGGCTTCAAGGAATAATTTGCCTGGTTTACAACCTGCTTATCCTTTCACCTGAAAGGGTAAGATAAGATTTCATGCAATCTGAGGTAAGGCATGCATGAACAGGCAGTATATACAATAAGTCGCCTATCCCTGTATTTACGGCAATATCTTCCGGCACACTGATTATTCCGTGTTCATGAGAAAGGGCTTTAACATACATTCCTGTTTCATTGCAGTTCCATCCTTTTCTGTCAGGAGTGACAACCTTGCCGAAATGCTTCGTGCCGTCAGCTATGAAAGAGAAATCCTTCGAAAAATGTACGCCTCCACCGTAAACCACTATCTCATTGCGACCGGGATATTTTGCAATAACAGGACAGGCCATTGCAACGGCTATCTCCTCTGTGCTGCATGAGCCGATCCTCTGCTGGGCAAGGTCATAAAAAACCATATTGCCCGGCCTCACCTCATCTACTCCTTCAAAACCGGTGGCAACACTGAAAGTCGGTGTGTCTCCGTGAGAAAGTATTAAATCCGGATAAGATGATTCATATCGTTGCCTGAGAGCAGTCATTGCATCCACACTTTCCCTGTGAACCGACAAAATATGATCCCTGTCGGATACCGACCTGTAACTGTGACCGGCATGCGTGAGGAACCCTGAGAATTTGAAGTGGGGTTGTTTTTCAATGCTTTTCAATATCCTGTCGACCGTTTCAGTATCGTTTGCATCTACCCCT
>PUMT01000047.1 GCA_003551495.1 Bacteroidota bacterium | reverse complement strand
TCGGGTGATGCTTCAAGTGACGAAACCGGGCTGGAACCCAAATCAGGGCAGGTAATGGTCAGGGACAATCAGACCGGTGTTTCTTTCATGCAATTGTTTGGAGCGCATCTCAAAGGGTCAAAGAAAATCACCTTAACCGATCCATACATACGTTACCCGCACCAGTTAAAACTGTTGCTGGAGTTTTGCGTGATGCTTTCCAAGATCAAATCCGAAGAAGAGGAGATTGATCTGCATCTGAGGACCTGGAACGATGAGGAGTATCGCAAGCAAAGCGAGGAGAATCTCTATGAGATAATGATCACTGTGGAAGACATCGGCATCAATCTGACCTATGAGTTTCAGGAAGAGCATGATCGCAGCATCGTTTCGGATAATGGCTGGACCATTGTTCTGGGCCGTGGGCTGGATATATTTGAGAAGGACGAGGCCCGTTTCAGTCTGGGTGACATAGATCAGGAAAGAAGGAAGTGCAAGAATTTTACGGTGACGTATGTGAAAAAATAAATTGAAGTAGCCCAATTATTGCCCGTTTGTCCCCCGCATGTACATCCTTATTTGCCGATTACAATTTGCCGATTACATGTGAACATGCACCCTTATTTGCTCTCTTATAGCAATCTTATAGGTTCACTTTTACTCCCACAGGGGTAATGTCAATGCTGCCACGCTCTAAAAACTGATATGACCTAATTTTGATAACACCCCCTACCAACATCAATCCATATCCTGCATAGTTGAGATACTTGGGAATGTCATTTAATTCATCTGGATCCAGTGTATCTTCAAACCTGCTCTGCTGTCTTTCCGCAACTATAGTACCCGTTAATACAAGACCCACTCCCCAAGATAAAGTCGCCATTCCAGACCTTGAACGCTGTTTATAATTGAGTAAATTTTGCTGTAATCGGGCAAAGTTTTTTTCCGGGGAGACATCATTAATCAAATGGTATTCACCATCGTAATAAATGTAATGGATGTTGGCTTTATCATGTTCTCTTGTAACAATCTTATTCTGTCCATCATCCCATCTGCCAGTTACAATTTTTTCATTTTCCTCCCATTCTTTAATATTTACGTTGGATTTGCTGCCATCAAGGAAGTAGATGGTGTCGGTTTCTTCGATTACCACTTCTTTGTCCCTGATTACTCTGGTTTGCGCATAAGCGTGGTTGTTCAAATAAGCAAACAGTGCCACAACGACAAGGGCTTGGGCCAAGGTTTTTGTTTTCATAACGGTTCTTTTTGGGTTGGTTATAGGTTTAGAGAGTTATTAAGCATATATAACACCTAAATACGTCAAAATATGACGTAGCTGAATGAATAACTATGAAAAATGTTATGCCTACCCTTGTTTGGCTTTTATTTGTTCAATGATTTCAGATGCTTGCCTCTTTTCAGACTTGGTTCCTTCTTCTATCTGTTTTTCTAAATATGGCAATGCTGCTTCTCCAAATTTGACAAGAGCCTGACTGGCAAAATACTGGTAGTTATTTGTTTTTACGAGCGACAGCAGATAAGGCACACTTGAAGAGTTTTGGATTTTTCCTAATGCTTTTATTATCAATTCATTTTTTTGTCCATTGGTGCTATTTTTTAGAATTGAAATTAATTGATCATGAACATCCTGCGTTGCATGCATTGCGGCAAAGTCAAGTGCTAGTTGAAGTGGTTTAATTTCATGAATGTATGGGTTTGCCTTTTCAATGAAACCCACAACATCCGGCATTACTGAAGGATCATTCATCTGTCCAATCATTTCCATTGACTCTGTTTGCTGTTCAATGGTTCCTTTATGAAGGTTATTCAATAGTTCAGAAGTTACATCTGCCTGAGTAAACTTTCTGCCACAAAACTTGCAAACTGAAGCCTTAGCATTGATGGTCGATATACAATCGGGACATTCACGCTCCAATTGCTTGTCCTCGGATGCACTTTTTAGGGGAAGCCCTGCTGCTGCAATCAATCCAATAATCCCGAAGAAGAAACCAATAAAACCCCATGGTGTTGTTTGATATCCTTTTTGCTGCGCCAGATGACTGGATAGTGCAGCACAAATAATAGCCTGAACAATGAGAATAACCCAAAATGCTTCCATGATGAAATGATTTAAATTAATAGATATATAAACACATACAGCCAATATTATATGATAAACATACAAAATATTTTTGTAAAACCAAACCCTATTGGACAGCAGTCAGTCATTCGAACCTGGAAGTGTTACCGGAGAGAAAACATACACCATTTTCGGCAATTAGTGATGCAGGACTTTCGGCAAATAACGATGCACGATTTTACCGCAAGCAATTGTTAATTTATAATATTATATCCTCTTCTTCGATTATAACTTTACTTCCGTCCATAAATAGCACTTTAATCTTGGTAATTTCAACAAAAAATATTGAGTGGTTATACCAAGCATCATTCCATGTTTTTTTGCTGGATTTTCCAGAATAATGTGGTCCTTCGTGCTGCCCTACAAATCTTAATCCCTGGCTGGATAGATACAGCCTGAAATCAAGTCAGTTTGAAGAAAATAACAAATGTGTTGATTTCCTCACACATCCATTATTTCACTCCGGAATTCATTGTACACTATAATCCGAAATATTCAAAATTAGGATTTAACGTGTTTTCAAATACACTTCAATAGTTTCTCGGTCCTTCAATATTTTTCTTTTGGTCTCATTCATTGCCTCTTTTAATACTTGAAGCACGATATTATCATCAGAGTCGCAAAAGTCATAATACTTTTCACTTTGTGCCTGTCTATCACGTTCAGAAATTCTATGATTGATTTGATAAGAAGTTATCATATTCATTGAATCTGATTCATAAATAGTTACATCTAACTCGGCTATTCCAATGAATTTAGTTGATCCAATAAAAGGCAGAAAATATCTCAAGAAAAAATTTCTCTCAAAATCAAACATTAGGGTTTTTACTTCAATCAATATGTTTACAACACCACCTCCTTCAATCACCCGATTATTAAAGATTGTCCCCAAGTCATCTGCTATGTTATTTTTTATTCCATCAGGAAAATTGGCAAATTTCTTCGTGCTGGTTAAGCATATTCTCTCAATACGCACAGATATGTCAACTGGTATATCTAAGCGATCCTCAAATGTTTCATCAGGTGTGTAATCAAAAACAACCTTGCCAGGCTGCTGACTATAGCATACAACCATGGAAGATACTACAAATATTGCAATTAAGCCCAATCTCTTCTTCATATCCTATGAAACTTTTATTAACAATAAATGCTTTTACTGGTCTTTATTTAACAAATACTTGTATGTTTCATTGATAATTTTTGATTTTATCTCATCCATTGCTTTACGTGAAGCCTTGTATACAACATAGGAATCATAACATGGGCTGAAATATTCATTGCCATAGTAAAATCCTGTCCATCCGGATACTTTGCTTGAACTTTTGTATTTGCTGATCAGGCTATTACAATTTGCTTTGTATGCTGATACTGTTACATCCGTGAAACCATGATTTACAAATACTGGAGCCCCAAGTAAAAAAACACCAACACGGGCAAAAGGGAAAAAATTAAAGAATGTCATTCGGTCACTCTTCTTCAGATTGTTCACTGTGACATTCAAGATGATTTCTGACTCTTCAGGATCATCAACCACATTTGAAAAAGCTGTTTCCAATTCATTGATGAATGATTTTTTGATGTTCTCATCCAATTCATTTAAAACATAATTTTCAACTATGTCCAAGTCTATCTGCTCTAAAACAACTTCAATATGGACTGGAGTGTCAATTGTCTTACTATCTAAAGCACTAGGGGTGTAATAATAATTGGAATAATGATAAACTGAGGAGCTAGTTGAAGATGACGTATAACAGCCATTTAAGATGAGTGCACACAACGCAAATAATGTTGCTGAATGCTTGTTGATTAAGGTTCTCATAACCGTATCTAATATATTGGTTGCTTAATGTGAATCTTTATTTAACGAGTAATGCTTTGTTGTCTTGTAATCATGCATTTCTCATTTAATTTTCTCAAATTTTAAGTTGCTGAATATCTTGGAAGCTTACAATTTGGAAACAATTTAAGGCTTGGTCAGCCGGGTTATTAGTATAATATCATCCTCTTCTATTATAGCTTTACTGCCGTCCATAAATAGAACTTTAATCCTGATGATTTCAGCAGAAAATATTGAATGATTATACCAAGCATCATCCCATGTTTTACTACTGGCCTTTCCCGAATAATGCGGTCCTTTATCCTGACCAACAAATATACCCCTAGTTGTCCTTTTAGTACATCCCACGTAATCGCCTAAATTGTTTCTAGCTCTAAATGAAAAAAACACCTCTTTTATCTCTTTATCTGAAACATTTGTCCAATTTGCAACAATTTCCAAACGGCTATCATTGTCAGGATGGGAAATGTTCACTTTATCAATACTTACGGGCGCATTTCCTTGTAGTTTTACATCATAATAGCGATAGTTCATAGCGCACGATTGTATCATCAAAACTGAAATTGCGATGATTGAAAATAACTTTTTCATTACTGCGTGCTTTAATTATTCAGATATAGCGACATTTATATCTACGTTGGGTTATTCTAATTGACCAACTCATATGGCTGCAGGAGCAACTTGTTTATAAAAAGTATACGAGTACGCTTTTAGTTGTGATTTAAGTTCTCACACCTAACTGAATATTATCTCATGCTTTTCAATTTCAACTTTACTGCCGTCCTCAAATGTAATTTCAATCTTAGCTATAACAACATCTCTGATTGAGTTGTTATACCAGACATCATTCCATATGTTATTGCTGGCTTTTCCCGAATAATGCGGTCCTTCATCCCGACCAACAAAAGTTTTCCTGTTTTTTCTTTTCGTGCATCCTACATAATCACCATTTCTGTTTTTTGCTTTGAATGAAAAGTCAACATATTTGATGTCTTTGTAAGAAATGTTTTCCCAAAATACAGTAACACGAACACTGCCTCTACCAAGAAAAGAGGAACTGTCGAACTCCCTAATTCTAATATGAGCATTTTCAGGAAGCACAATATCAGAATAAACACCGCAAGATGGAATTAGTAAAGAACAAATTGAGATAATTAGCAATAACTTTTTCATTGTTTTCGTGTTTTATGTTTAGAAGAGATATTGATCAATTTCGGCCACGGGGGTTATTTTTTTTCTGGAAATGTATTAAAATAATCACCATGTTAATGTAAAAGCTTTAGCTTTCATTTGCTTGTATTTGATCAATTATTCCTGCTACTAACTTCTTTGTTTGCTTATCACCCTTGGCGGCATATTCTTCAAGATAAGGGATTGCTGTTTCTCCGAATTTTGATTAAACATATCTGGGCTTCATGTTGTAGCCCGATATGATCATCCAGATGCTTTAAAACAGCTGGAATTGCTGATTCATCTTTTAGTATTGCAATTGCTTCAATTAAGAGTTTAGCCTTGTAGTGCTCCTCAGTGCTTTTGAGCATCCTGATGAACTCACCCGATATTCCTTCGGTTTTGCTATGTAAGCCCAATGTTATTGCCTTTTGCAGGGCATTGGAATCCAGAGAAAATAATTACTTGTATGATTACCTCCAATACCATGGCACATTGAAACATCTTTGGTTTCTTATTAGAAAAAACTGAACATTATGCTCATACTTACCCCTAAACCAATGAAACGCTCAATTTCTCCGATATCTTCGTCAAATACTATGTTTTCAGGCAAAAAAATGAATTGTATGCCAGTTGATCTGTATCTCAATCCTGCAATTAAACCAATTTCAGGAGTTGCTGAACCAATGGAATTATCCCTTACATCAAAAAACAGAGCAGGCCCGGCAGATGCAACAATATTTCTTTCTGCATGGTAATTTAAAACAATAGGTAAATCATAAAATCGAGCGATATCACCGATTTTATTATATGCTAACCCAGAAGTTAAACTTACTCGTTCAACAGGGCGTATTTGAAAACGACCTCCAAAGCCATATCCATATTCAACCCTGGATTCTTCTGGTTTAACCGATATGAAAGCAGACAAGGCTGATGCATATGGTCCAACCGCAAAAACTGAATATTGACGTGGACAGCTTGCAAATATGGTTTGTTGTGAAAAGGCAGCACCACCCCAGAATAATAGGATTATAATGATTAATAATTGCTTCATGTTTTATATGAATAATTTGTGAATACTTCGGTGAAAGTGTACACTTCAACTTTTTTAGGGATAGCTGATTTCCGCCACCTCAAACTTAAAACGAATTCTTAAATTTTCAAAAATAATCGTCAAAATAATCAATAAAACACATTTTTTAGTCATATTAATAGTTGGTAAAAGTGCGGGCTTATACGTGAGCATTGGATCCAGCTTCAAAAATGGCGATTCCTGCTTGGTTGTTGGGGGTCAATTTGGTCCGGAATCAATATCTGCACTTTTCATTTACACAAGGTGGGGGGGCTGAACCCGATGCAATGGCAGGTGGTTTATAAGGTCATTTTTAAGTCAGTATAAGGGGTCAGTATAGTCTGGTATTCCAAAATGAACATTTCGGAATATAGTGTTCAATCGAATTCCGCAACTCCCTTCCAACTTCAAAAGATAATCCGTTGAGGCATTCGAAACGAAAAAAGCCAAGGAAGCTAAGTATAAAAAACTGTTTGATGGTATATCTGGCTTAAAGGCGGGCCATTGCGTGTCAGAAACTTCTTAACGCTACACAATTTCACTTTCTCAGCAGTTAATACTTGGGCGAACATTGATGAAATATAATCAATTTTCCTATATTTGTTAACAGTTGTTCACAAGAGCCTATTGAAGTGGAATTGCTTTCGATAAAACCAGTGAACAGCTAGTTTACATTGAGATGCAGTAGTTATCATATAACCAAATTATTTAGATCAGCATATTTCTACAGTTGCAAATACAAAAAAAGATTTGTTAAGCACCTTTAATACAAATACGTCTATGGCATACAAATACACTAAAACAATCAAGTTGATTACCATTGGCCTCCTATTATTAGCTGTCAACTCTTGTGGAGTGCCGAGACGTTCTTTTTTTGTTCAAAGAACACATTATTATTCATCTTATGACATAGAGCAAGTTGGTCAATATGAACAACCCTGCTCAGATCATCCAACGTTTATTGACCCAAGAGACAGTACTGTTTATAATACAATACAGATTGGCGATCAATGCTGGATGAAAGAAAATCTTAAATGGTTGCCCGAAGTATCCGATTTGAGAAAAGTGTCACATATTGAACCAAATTATTTTGTTTATGGTTACAAGTGGTCTTCCGATGTTGCGAGAGCAAAAGAAACGGATAGCTATAAACATTATGGTGTTTTATATAACTGGCCTGCTGCCTTGACTGCTTGCCCTCCAGGTTGGCGGCTCCCAGGAGTGGACGATTGGAAGGAAATGCAGTCGTATTTGGTTAACCATTATGAAGAAGTCAACCATGTCAATATAGGAACTGTGCTGAGGTCTTGCCGGCAGCGAAGGTCAGACTTGGGAGGTAAGTGCGACACAAGAACACACCCCTATTGGTCCCCGAGTAGTTCTTTTGTTGGGACTGATGATTTTGGTTTTTCTGCATTGCCTGGAGGGTATAAAAAAAAGGGTCCATCATTTAGTTCAAAGGGTGCTGCAGGCTACTGGTGGACGTTTGATGCAATCACACCAATACACGCTACTGCAATTGGATTAGCAGATTCAAATTTAGAGGTTGGGATGGGAGATAAATCTGAAAGTATCAGTATAAGGTGTATAAAGAAAGATAAAACCAAGCCACAAGCTCCTCAAAAAACCTACAAAATAGATACAATTGCATATAAGGAGTGGGCAGATGAACTAAGAGATATTAATCGCAAAACAAACACATATAACTTTAACCTTATAACTTTTTTGTCACATGGAGTTGCCAACCCGGGTTTATCAATTGCAACTACAATTTTTATTGTTGGCGGACCCACCGCAGCTGGTCTAGCTTCTGCAGGTATTGGGTTGAGTGCCTTGTACGCTTCAATTAAAATAAGTATTCATCGAGAGAGAATTCGAAGGAATCACTTCATTAAGCTGGAAGAGGAAAGCTGGATCAAAGAAGTTAACCCGTAATTTGAATATTTAGGTGTGAGGTTGATTAATAGATAATTGAGGCAATCGAAATGCTGCTATGAGGCAAAGATCTGTTTTCTCTCCGCAGTTTGTTATAAACGTTTAAATGCCAGTGAAATAGAGCAGAAACCACCAAAGCCTATGAATACGAACAAGGTTTTTTATTTGATCACGATATTTTTGCTGATTACATCATCATGTAGTCAGGTTAAAAATGCATATGATCCTGAAACGAGGGAAGTGAGTAAGCATGCGAAACCTTATGATGAAATGCCAACGTATGTTGACCCTCGAGACGGCAATAAATACAATATCATTCAAATAGGTGATCAAATATGGATGAAAGAAAATTTAAAGTGGTTACCGTCAATCTCTGGTCCAAGTGATGACTCCCATATAATTCCACATTATTATGTATATAACTATAGTGATAACAACATTGCAAAGGCAAAACATACAGAATACTATGATGCGTATGGTGTATTATACAATTGGCCTGCTGCAATAGAAGCCTGTCCGCCAGGATGGAAACTGCCAAGCCAAGAAGATTTTTTTAACCTTGAAGACTACATAACAAATAACTATAAAGATATAAACCAGGAGAACCTGTCGAGCCATTTAATGTCAGCACGAAAAGTTAGATCATCACTTGGCGGAGACTTTCAAACAAGAACCCATCCCAGATGGAGCAAGAAGGTTAGTCCGCAAGGAATTGACAGTTTTGGTTTTTCCTTCTTGCCTGGAGGACTGTTTATTCCACGTGGGGTTTTCTTTTATAATGATCAGCCTGGACGCCATTTTTCAAATGGTCAGTTTTGTGGTATTGGACACAACAGTATAGTATGGACAGATAAAGAAATATCCTCATCTGAGGCAATTGCTTATTTTGCACCTACTACAAATCAAAATTACGCACTATGCACCGGTTATAAGTCATATGCATATAGTGTCCGATGCATCAAAGAAAGCTCATCTTCAAATCATTCATCTGGAAGTAATTATCAGTTTGATCTTATTGCATATCACAATTGGAAATTAGAACGTGTGCCTTTGTCTGAGAGCAGATTAATAAACATAGGCTTTGGAATTGGACTTGGAGTAGGTCTTGGGGTGTCTATTATTGGTGGTTTTAACTCTGCAGGAGCCGTCATATTATTGTCATCCATAACCTCTTTCTCAGGGTTTCTAATTAATAATTTGATCGGTTATGATGCATATGAATACGTATATGAGTATTATAGAAAAAGGGAAGAAAGTAACTGGTTTGCCGATCCTGAGGATTTTAACGAATAAGCAGTTGGAAGATATCAAAGCAATTACTAAACAGGCGATATGCTATCGTGGCTATTTGCGATTCAGTGGCGCCAGAAACGTTTCCTAAAGCTAGCAGGGGAGGCATACAGATGTGTTTTGCGAAACGAGATTAAGATCGTGTTGTAGCATGTTGCCCCCTCTTGATTGACATAAGTCTTTTGGGATCAGCAATTTTTTATTCTGATCACCAGTCTTTCTCTCTGATGTGAACCCATTCTGTGCCTAGTGCTCGTGAAACCTCAGCAGCTATATCTTCAACCATATCTTGAGTCGCTTCGAAAACAACCACCTCAGGCTGATTTTTCCAGCCATATGCTGGTTCTGTTCGTATGTTTTGCCCACCAGCCGCTCGAATCGCCTTTATGATAGCGTTCGTGTCGTAAGTATTTGTGTCGAAATAACTTGAATTGGCTAAGTAGAAGGTTGGAAATTTTTCTCTATAGATTATTTCACGTATAAGCTTTCGTAGGTCTTGTTCAGTCATTTGTATCGTTTCCATATTGACTATCTTTTACATATAAATAGTCGAAAAGAAAAAAATGCAAACGCTTTAGATAGTGTTGTAAGCTTCCTGGATATTAGGCCATTTAAAATTAGAGTTTTCCAATACTGGTTCTTTCACACAGGGTGTTTTGTGGCCAAGGTACAATCCCATTCATTATTCGATCAAAAACGATATCATAAACGCCCTTGAACTGAGCCTGTCAATG
>PUMT01000086.1 GCA_003551495.1 Bacteroidota bacterium | reverse complement strand
TTCTTCAATTACTACAAGCAGGTCGCCGTTGACACCACCCCTTCTGGCGGCATTTCCCTTGCCGCTGACTGACATTTGCATCCCTTCAGCTACCCCGGGCGGAATTTTTATAGGTATTATCTCGCTCTCCTTTACTATTCCTTCACCGTAACAGGCAGTGCATTTGCTTGTAATGCTTTTGCCTTCACCTCCGCAGGAAGGACAGGTAGAGGTTGTTTGCATCTGTCCGAGAAATGTGTTGGAAACCCTGGTCACCTGTCCGGTTCCGTGGCAAGATGAGCATGTGCTGTATGCATTTGCATCTTTTGCACCTGTGCCTTTACATTTTTTACAGGAGACATATTTGTTGACCTTTATTTTTTTCTCAACTCCTTTGGATATTTCGTAAAGGTTAAGACGCACCTTTACCCGAAGGTTAGATCCCCTGTTTACCCGTCTTGACCGGCCGCCGCCGGAGAAACCGCCAAATCCGCCAAAACCTCCGCCGAATATGTCACCGAAATGAGCAAATATATCTTCAACTGTCATACCACCGGCGCCAAATCCTTTACCGGCTCCTTCAACTCCTGCATGCCCGTACCTGTCGTAACGGGATCGTTTTTCCTCGTTACCAAGAATTTCATAGGCCTCTGCTGCTTCCTTGAACTTCTCCTCGGTTGCAGGATCACCCGGATTTTTATCAGGGTGATACTTTAATGCCATCTTCCTGTAAGCCGATTTTATCTCCGCCTGAGATGCGTTTCGTGAAACACCCAGTATTTCATAATAATCACGTTTGGCCATTATATTTTTTATTTTTTAGGTTCAGTAACCCCTGTCCTGCAAGTTATTCTCCGACTACCACTTTGGAGTACCTTATAACCTTATTGTTGAGGGTATAACCTTTCTGTACAACATCAACCACCTTTCCCTTCATATCTTCAGAAGGAGCAGGAATTTTTGTAACTGCATCATGATAATCTGTGTCAAAATCCATTTTCTTAGCAGGTATTTCCTTAAGTCCTTTACCCTCAAGAACATTCATCAGCTTGCAATAAATGAGGTTTACACCTTTTTTAAGGGCATCCTCATCTTCCGACTCTTCCATTGATTCAAGAGCTCTTTCAAAATCGTCAATTACAGGTAATATTGACTTTATAACATCCTCACCTGCCATCTTAAGCAGGTCGGATTTTTCTTTCAGTGTTCGCTTCCTGTAATTATCAAATTCGGCTGACAATCTTACATACTTATTCCAGGATTCTTCCAGCTTTTCCTGCAAATCATGCTTTTCATCCTTAGCACTTTTTTCAGCTTCTGGTTTTTCTTTTTTTTGATTTTTTCCTTTTTTATCCTTTTGGGGTTCTTTTTTATTTTCTTCCTTAGCCTCTTTTTTTGCTTCTTTTTCCCCGGATAATTCCTGTTTTAAATCTTTTTCTTCTTTCTCTTCTTTTGTGTTGATATTCTTATCCTCCTGTTTCATCTTCCGAAATAATTAATTTAATTGTTGAACAAGCTATTTTTTCAAACTGAGACCCGGTTATGACTCAAGCCTGCCGGGTGATTATCGAGGCGCGCAAAAACTTTGCCAATATCAAAATGCGCCATTTTGGCACTGCAAAGTAAATTATTATAAAAATAAATAACAAAAGAAGTAAAAACCCTTTTTAAAGCGGTGAAGCAGACTAAAAAAACAGTTCACGACAGCCTTCTGATGTCTGCTCCAATTTTGTTCAGGCGTCCGTCAATATTTTCATAACCCCTGTCTATCTGGTCTATATTGTGAATTATACTTTCACCCTTTGCAGACAGGGCTGCAATAAGCAATGCAACGCCTGCACGTATGTCAGGTGATGACAGGGTAGCACCCCTCAGCCTGTATTTTTTGTCTATCCCGATGACAGTTGCCCTGTGAGGATCGCAAAGGATAATTTGCGCACCCATATCTATGAGCTTGTCAACGAAAAACAGCCTGCTTTCAAACATTTTCTGATGGATAAGGACGCTCCCTTTAGCCTGGGTAGCAACAACAAGAAAGACACTCAGAAGATCGGGGGTCAGTCCCGGCCAGATTGCATCTGAAATTGTCATTATTGAACCATCTATGAAAGTTTCAATTTCATAATGATCGTGTGAAGGGATATAGATATCGTCATTCCTGAGTTCAAATTTTATTCCCAGTCTTTTGAATGAATGCGGGATGATTCCAAGGTTTTCATATGAAACATTTTTAATTGTAATTTCCGAGCCAGTCATTGCCGCCATTCCAATGAAGCTTCCTATCTCTATCATGTCTGGCAGTATTGTGTGGTCTGTTCCCCCAAGTGATGCAACTCCTTCAACAGTGAGGAGGTTTGAACCTGTTCCCGAAATTTTTGCTCCCATTTTGTTCAGCATTTTGCATAACTGCTGAATATAAGGTTCACATGCAGCATTGTATATTTTTGTAATGCCTTTTGCCATTGTGGCAGCCATAATTATGTTTGCGGTTCCCGTTACCGAAGCTTCGTCAAGATGCATGTAGTTGCCTTTGAGATTGCTGCCCCTGACAGTGTAAAATCTGTCTGTTGTATCAAAATCAAATTCAGCCCCGAGTTTTTCAAAGCCATAAAAATGAGTATCCAGCCTGCGACGACCAATTTTGTCACCTCCGGGTTTGGGCATATATGCTTTTCCGTATCTTGCCAGGAGCGGCCCGATTATCATAACAGACCCCCTGAGGTCAGAGGCTTTTTGTTTGTATTCACGACTTTGAAGGAAGTCAATGTTCAGATCCCCTGCCCTGAATGTATATTCCCCTTTACCGGTATTTGTTATTTCTACTCCGATAAGCATCAGTAATTCCATCAGACGCTTAACATCGAGAATTTCGGGGATATTGTTTACTGTTACTTTTTCAGGTGTCAGAAGGGTGGCGCAAATTATTTGTAATGCTTCATTTTTCGCACCCTGGGGAGTTATCTCGCCTTTGAGCGGTGTTCCTCCTTTGATCAGAAAAGAGTTCATGCCTGGAAAAATTAAGAAAATCCGGTGTCAGAATGGAAGTATTTTATTGATTTTTATTTTTTCTCTGTGCTTTTTTCTTTTTACTTTTTGCAAGTATTTCCCTTGAATCCGGAAGTTTAGTTTTAGGGCTTATATTCAGTTTTCCATCCGACATTTCCCTCAGGTCATTGAAAATTACTTCATCGGTTACCTGGGGCTTGTTCCATGACAAATAGCACTTTTTCATGTGATTGGCAATGAGTTCAATAAATGCTTCTTTCTTTTCTCCCTCCTCCATTTCAATTGCCGTTTTTATCATGTTCTCTATAACCCTTCCGTAATGCTTGTAACGAATTGGAGTGATGTTATACTTCACTTTGTTGGGTTTTTCTTTCAGAACCTTGGGTGAAGGCTTTTCAAAAGGGGAGTCAACATCTAGTTTGAAGTCGGATATTATAGCAAGGTGGTCCCAGAGTTTTTGCTTATGGTCCCTCAGGTGGGGATTGAGATTGGCCATTATGGCAATTATGGTACGGGCTGCCTTATTCCTCTCCTCCCTGTCTTCTATTGTACAGGCATGCTTTATCATCTTATGGATATTCCTTCCGTACTCAGGTATAGCCATCTGTTCCCGCTTGGTGTTGTAGTCGTAGTTCATATTGAAATAATATTTATATTAAATACATTTATTATCCCCCGGTTTCCCAAATAATCAAAAACTACCTGAAATAGCTTTTTTTGTACCCAACCGGAACAAACCTTTATATCTGTTTATACAACTATATCGGCCTGAGGATTATGGGGGAATTTTCAATTATCACTGCAAAGTTACTATAATTTGGGATATTCATCAAAAAAGGTGATTAAATGCCTGAAAGAATGTTGAACTGCAGTATGATAACATACCGGATGAGTATAAAAGCTGGCGGGGAGAGTTAAAAACTGAATGCCATCCTGAGGAGGTTTATTTATCCCTTCCAAACAGTTTCTTCAGAAAAGTTCCGGTAAAAGTGATTCCCTTTATAACATAAGATGCAGAACGTTCGATTTTTGATAATGTTGCTGTAATGGGAAGAGTAATGCCCGCCCTTCTGAAAGCAATAAGAATGTCCCTTTCGGCAATAAGCATCTGGTAACGGAGGCGGGCTTTTTCAACCTCAATATCCTTAAGTGTGCGTATCCTTTTTATTATGCCGGCATTATTCATATTGTCCGGAAATTATTATTTCTGATCATCTTTTTCTTCAAAAAAGATCCTTAAAAGTGCCCTGATAATACATGGACTGAAAATTTTGCCTCTTAACAGGTATAATATCAATCCCATCAAAAGGAATGCAGCTCCAATTATCATAATGCCAAGTTCGATGCTTTCCAGTGCTCTTCCCAGATAAATGCCTGCTGAAAGAGCCAGCAAGATAAGTGCAATAGTAAGCACTGCAATAATGATCCCGGACGAATAAACGTACGTTAGCACCTTTACAGTCTTTTCAAATGCCGTAAGACTGTAATAAGAAACTTTAGCTTCAATATACTTTTGAATGCTTTCCTTAAGTTCGGCAAAACTTTCTGCTATCGACCTGTAATCCATTTAGGGGTTGTTAGTTATATCTGCACTTCTTGAAGAATCTGAAACCTGTACAGTAAAAATACTGTCATTCACCCTGAACGTTTATTTGCCTGCACCTTCAGCGGCTGATTTGACTTTGGATTTAGCATCTTCTGCAGCACCCTTTACCTTTGATTTTGTATCTTCTGCAAAATCACCCAGATACTTTTTCAGGTCGTCAATTTTACCCTGTAATTTCTTTACTGCATCCTCGGAATAATCTTTTGCTTTTTTTTCAATATCCCGTCTGGTTTCAGCACCACTTTTTGGTGCGAACAGTAGTCCCACAGTCAACCCTGCAGCAGCACCCAGTAAAAAACCGGCGATTATTTTTCCTGATGAATTACTCATAATGCTTTAGGTTTAATTATTAATTGAAATATTTAATTGTGATTCGCTTATTAACAAAGATAAAAATAAAAAAAAGCAATATCAAAGTATAAAAGAAATTTATAAGATTATCAGGCAAATTAATTTACAATTAATGCTTACATTCGGAAACACTTCGTTTTTTCATGATTTTTTTTCATCTTGCCTGTTCAATTTGATATGAAAAGATTCTAAAAACCTGCATGATTGAATTTTTAATTAACCCCCACAAGGGGAAGCCGGTTCAGTTGAGCCGAGAGATTTCCGGTTTGCTTGAAAACAACTGTCCGGTTGAATATCATCAAACCATCAGGGGATATTCTCCTTCACCTCTTCTGTCCCTTCAAAACCTGGCAGAGAGGCTGAGCCTGTCAGCTCTTCATGTTAAGGATGAATCTGAACGTTTCGGCTTAAATGCCTTTAAGGGCCTGGGAGCCTCCTTTGCCGTTTACAGGTATTTGCAGGAGAACCCGGGGGATTATGTTTTTTGTACCGCCACAGACGGAAATCACGGAAGGGCTCTTGCATGGGCATGCAGTCATTTTGGCCAGCTTGCAAGGATTTTCGTACCCGAATATACAACAGCACAAAGGATAAAAAGTATCAGAAGGGAAGGGGCGGTGGTCTTTAAAGTGAAAGGAGGGTACGATGCTGCAGTTGCCTGCGCTAAAAATGAGAGTATAAAGAATGGATGGGTATTGATCCAGGACACTTCATGGGAAAACTATTGCAAAATACCTTCATGGGTTGTTGCAGGATATACCACATTGTGCTTTGAGGTTGAAGAACAGCTCAGCTCTGTTGTAAAAGATGCTGTTCTGCCTTATTATGACATTATAATGCTTCAATGCGGTGTCGGAAGCTGGGCAAGCAGTGTGATATGGTATTACAGAAAAAAATATGGGGAGAAGTCGCCAAAGTTCGTTATAGTTGAACCGTCAGGCTCGAACGGAGCACTCAGCTCACTGCTGAACGACCGTCCCAGTTCACCTTCAGGTTCCGGGGAAACAATAATGGCCGGTTTGAATTGCGGGATCCCCTCTTTAATATCCTGGCCAGTATTGAGGAATTATGCTGATTGCTTTATGTTGATTGATGACGATGATGCAAGAGCCGCAATGCGAATTTTTTATTATCCTGAGGGGGAAGACAGACGTATAGTTTCGGGTGAGTCCGGGGCGGCCGGACTGGGGGGGCTTCTCAAGCTTTTACGTGAGCCTGCAGCTTCCCTTGTAAAAAGAAAACTGGAAATAAACAGTGATACAAAAGTTCTGCTGATAAATACCGAAGGGGACACAGATAAGCGCAGCTTCAGAAAAATTGTCAAAAGAAAATCTTAAAGCATAGCAAACGTGGAATGCAGAATGCAGGAACCGCCGTGCGGCTAGTCAATTATTTTGAGTTTGGCAAATTTTAAAAGCAGTTGTTTTTGCCCTGCTCCATGAAAATGGACAATTGCCTTGCTGTTGGGAGGAGCGCCGGTTACCTGGAGAACCTTGCCCTTGCCGAATTGCCGGTGCTCTACAAGCATTCCCGGATTAAGGGGTGTATCTTTGCCAGGATCAGGCCGGTTTTCTGATATTGTTTTTTCTGATAATCTGACAAGCTTTTTTCCTGAAGATTTGGGCGGTGAAAACCCGTTTCCGCTGCGGAGGCTGTTATCGGTTTTGCGGATATTTTTATATTCCATTGCTTCTGCACTGCTTTTCTTGAAAGAGAACCCTTCGTGACTGTCAGGGTATTCAAGATACTGAGCGTCAATTTCTTCGATGAAGCGGCTTGGGGTGCATATCACAGGGGATCCCCAGCGGTATCTTGATTGGGAATATGATAAGGTTACGCTTTTTTGTGCCCTTGTCAGTGCAACATAAAAAAGACGCCGTTCTTCTTCCAGTTCACGAATTGTTGAGCTTGAGAAGCGGCCGGGAAAAAGTTCCTCTTCCAGTCCGGCAACGAAGACATGCTTGAACTCCAATCCTTTTGCTGAATGGACAGTCATTATGCTGACCTTGTTCTTGTCTTCGGGCTTTTCCCTGTCTGTATCCGTCAGAAGCGCAACGTTTTCAAGGAATGCCGGAAGTGTGGTGCTTTCATCCTGCCCTGACCGGCTTTCCGTGAACTCCTTTATTCCGTTAAGCAGTTCCTGAATATTTTCGTACTTTGTAATATTCTCCGGAGATCCGGGGTTGAACAAGTCCTTTAGTACTCCGGATGAAGAGGCAATTTTCATGGCTTTTTCATGAGCATCTTCGGTATGTATTGAAGATGAAAAATCTTTTATCATTTCAGCAAAGCCGTAAAGCTTTTTTTGCATTCCCCTGTTCAGTCCGAGCTCCTGAGAATGCTTTTCTGTATTGCTTACAATATCCCAAAGGCTTAATCCGGTTTTCAGTGCAAGTTTGGAAATTTTCTCGAGGGTTGTTTTTCCTATTCCCCTTGCAGGGTAGTTTATGACCCTGAGAAAAGCTTCAGTGTCCATGTGATTGACAGCCAGCCTGAAATAGGCGAGCAGGTCTTTTATCTCCTTCCTCTGGTAAAAGGAGAGGCTCCCGTAAACTTTGTAAGGAATGTTATGCCTTCGCAGTGATTCCTCGAATATCCTGGACTGGGCATTTGTTCTGTAAAGAATTGCAAAGTCTTTGTATTCCGTATCATTTTCAGAAACTATCCTGCTTATTTCTCGTGCAACAGTTATTCCCTCATCAGTATCGGTTGGGACTTTTAAAACTCTTATCCTGCTACCCGGTTCATTGTCTGACCAGATCTTTTTCGAAAGCTGGTTGCGGTTTTTTTCAATCAGGCTGTTGGCAGCATTTACTATAGTTTTGGTAGAGCGGTAATTTTGCTCCAGCTTGAATATTTTATGATCCGGATACTCTCTTTTGAAATTGAGAATATTCTCTATCCTGGCTCCCCTGAAGGCATAGATGCTCTGTGCATCGTCGCCAACAACGCAAATATTGCGGTGCGGACTTGCAAGTCTGGATACAATTAGATACTGGGCAAAATTGGTGTCCTGAAATTCGTCCACCAGAATGAAACGGAATTTTCCCTGGTATTTTTTCAGTATTTCCGGATGGTCACGCAGCAATATATTGGTTTTTAAAAGAAGGTCATCAAAATCCATGGCATCAGCCCTGAAACATCTTTCTGCATATAACCTGTAGATATTGGCAATATGTCTTTTACCGGCTCTTTTGTCACTTTCAATGAGCTGTGAATTTGAAGAATAGGATTCCGCTGAGATAAGGTTGTTTTTTGCCCTTGATATTGCACCCAAAACCTCACCCGGTTTATACACCTGCTCATCAAGCGAAAGGTCGGATATAATTTTTTTGATTGCTCTTTTGGAATCCAAAGTATCATAAATAGTGAAGCTGGAGGTATACCCGAGAAGTTCTGCTTCAGCTCTCAATATTCTTGAAAAAATTGAGTGGAATGTCCCGATCCAGAGCAACCGTGCAATATTCTGTCCCAGAAGCCTGTTTATCCGCTCCTTCATCTCTCCTGCAGCTTTGTTCGTAAAAGTCAGAGCCAGCACTGAACCGGCCGGGATACCGGCGTGCAGCAGATATGCGATCCTGTGGGTGAGAACCCTGGTTTTTCCGGAACCCGCGCCCGCTATAACAAGATGCGAGCCGGCGTAATCGGTAACCGCCTTTCTCTGCACACTGTTCAGGTTTTTGAGAAAATCCACTATGAAATAGAAATTTATTGTGTTAAAAATATTTGATCAGTTTGTAAAAATATATCGATATTTGATGGCTGCCAACTCAATTTTCAATATTTTATAAACAACAGTTATAGTTTGCCACCATATTTTTTTTCTTATTTTCGTTATTCAGGAGTATTGTATAAAAATATTGATATGTACCGGAGTTTCTTCAATGCAAAGGTAAGGTGTGCTATTGCATTAACAGTTTTTGTTTTTCTCTCTTTTCAGGTAAATGGACAGATCAGCACTCCTTACCCTGTTTATAAAGTCCCCGCGGCTTACTGGTCAGCCGGGCATCCCGATTCAGTTATGGTTTTTTGCGGATATCCGATGGAGCTGATCGCAGGACTGGATGATAATACCGGTCCGTTTACTTTTGAATGGTCACGCTACAATGCTTCAGCATTATCGTTTGATCCTGTTTATACCGATACTGGCGCTACCTCTCTTTTTACTGCACCCGATGAGGGAGGTTACCGTGTACACATAACGAATGGTAATGATATTGATACCGCCTTTGTGGTTTGGGTTTATGAATATACAGTTGAAGTAAATGCCTCAATCGATTATTACCAGTGCGGGGAACTTGCCCTTTCCGGAAATGCAGAGGCCTTCCCGCTTATCATGTACCATCCGGGTAGCGGTGATCTGCTTGAGGTGGAAAATGATTTTGTTTTTGAATGGACTTCAAAACCTTCAGCACCTATACCTTATCCTTCAGAGAACCTTAGTCCGGTTACCTACTCCCCGCCATACGAGGATACCTGGTTTTATCTCACTGCCAACGATAATTTTGCCTGCAAGGTTACTGATTCGGTATTTTATGTGAGTATAGAGGTCAAAGCCGATTTTACCCCTGAACCACTTGAAGGTCCCGCTCCGCTTGAGGTGAAATTCAGCAACAAAAGTATAAATGCGTCAGAATTTCAGTGGTTTTTTGGTGAACCCGATGGTTTCCAGGGAATCCCTGATGACCATTCATTCGAGCCTGTGCATGTTTTCAATGTTCCCAGGGAATATTATATCAGACTGAAAGCTTTCAGTGATGCCGGATGTAAAGATGAGTTTACCTACCCCGATCCAGTGTTTGTTCACTATTCAATGCTGGAGGTGCCAAATGTGTTTACACCTGACGGAGATGGCATTAATGATGTTTTTATTGTTAAAAGCCGGTCACTAAGGGAGTTCCGTGGAGTTATATACAACAGGAACGGGCAGAAGCTGTTTGAATGGACTGATCCCTCAGAGGGATGGGACGGAACAACTGCAAGGGGAAGAGAAGTTCCTCCAGGAGTATATTATTATATTATAAAAGGCCGGGGCTGGGACGGCAAGGAATATGAATATACAGGTGCACTCCACCTATACAGGGGAAGATAAGCCCTGGAAGCCTCCGGCTGACAAACAAAAGAGCTGCCCTTTTGAGACAGCCCTTAAAAGCGGCGAACCCGCCTGTAATCTTAAAACCTGATTCTGTTAAATAAAAGTGGAAAGCAGATTTATTTTATTCTTCATCTTGTGATTCTTCATACTCTTTCAGCAGCTTTTCCTGAATCTCACCCGGAACAGGTTCGTATTTGGAAAGCTTCATTGTAAATGTTGCCCGGCCGTTGGTGAGGGAGCTCAATGAAGTTGAATATTTACCCATTTCAGCCAGAGGCACCTTTGCCCTGATCCTTTCAAATCCTTTTTCACTTGACATCCCTTCTATCATTGCTCTTCTGCCCTGCAAATCGCTCATAACATCACCCATCCTTTCAGAAGGTACTATAACTTCAACATCGTAAATAGGCTCAAGTATCCTGGGGCCGGCATTCTTGAAAGCATCTTTAAAGGCATTCCTTCCTGCAAGCTTGAACGATACTTCATTTGAGTCAACCGGGTGCATTTTGCCATCGTAAACGGCAACTCTGATGTCGCGTGCGTAAGATCCCGTTAACGGACCCTCTTCCATTTTTTCCATTAACCCTTTAAGTATG
>PUMT01000246.1 GCA_003551495.1 Bacteroidota bacterium | reverse complement strand
GAAACAGAAGAGGTAATGCTGGAATGGCTTAGAAAGAGTATTAAAAGGGCTGACCTTCTTGAAAAAGAGTTTTTTGAAAGAGGTTCCGGCCATGATAAAAAATGAAAAAGAAAGGGAAAAAGTGAAAGAATGCCTGATTGTTCCGTTATAATTGATTTTTTTGTGAAAAAAGCATACCTTTACTTTTCCTTCAGATTGCATAATATTTTTAATTTAATTGTCAGGCTGAGATGAACAGTATTATAATAGATGATGACAAGCTTTCGCGAAGGATTATTAAAGAATACGTGAATAAAGTCGATTTTATCAATTTGCTTGATTCTTTCGACAACGCTGTTCAGGCAATCAACTTCATTAAGCAGGGTAAAGCTATTGACCTTATATTTCTTGATATTGAAATGCCGGAGATGTCCGGTCTGGAATTTCTTGACACACTTAAAAATCCGCCTCAGATCATTATTATTTCATCCAAGGAGAATTATGCTTTGGAGGCATTTGAATACGATGTTACCGATTACCTGCTCAAACCTATTATATTCGGCCGGTTTTTCAAAGCTGTAGACAAGGCAAGGGGACAATACCTGAAATCCAGGGTTTATCCCGATCAAAAAAACGAGATATTTATCAAGAAAAACTCTTCACTTATAAAGCTTAAGTATGACGAGATACTCTGGGTGGAAGCTCTTGAAAACTATGTGATAGTGAGCACATTCAATGAAAGGTACACAATTCACTTCACAATGAAGGCTATTGAGAAGAAACTCCCGGCAAACAAGTTTATTCGCGTGCACCGCTCCTATATAGTTAATATCAGCAATATCAATGTCATACAGGACAATCTTCTGATTATACCCATAAACGGTGGGGTCAAAACTATTCCTATAGGCAAGTCCTACAAGGAGAATCTGATGAATGATTTGAATTTAATGATCAAGTAAAGCAAATACCTGATATGTCATCCTTTCGCAGGCTTTTTTTTGAACATCTTGCGCAGACATCGGAATATCCATTGGGACTCGAGGTAGAAAAAGCCAAAGGGGTTTACCTTCATACAAGTGATGGCAAAAAGATAATGGACCTGATTTCAGGTATATCGGTGAGCAACCTGGGTCATTCACATCCCGGGATAGTTAATGCAGTCAGGGAGCAGGCAGAAAAAAACCTGCATTTAATGGTTTATGGCGAGTATATACAGTCACCCCAGGTAAAACTTGCCGCAAAGCTTTCGGAACTACTGCCGGGCGACCTGAATTCAGTTTTTTTTGTCAACAGCGGAAGTGAGGCAGTTGAAGGTGCTGTAAAGCTTGCAAAAAGCTTCACCGGACGTTATGAGATAGTTGCTTTCGAAAAAGCATATCATGGTTCCACCCACGGATCAATTAGTATTTCAGGCAGTCCGTCCTATGGCCGAAAATTCAGGCCTTTGCTGCCGGGGATCTTTTTTGTCAGGTATAACAGTTTTGAGCAGATAGATCAGATATCCGGTAAAACAGCATGCGTAATTGCAGAGCCGGTTCAGGGAGAGGCAGGTGTGATACTGCCGGAAAAAGGTTTTCTGCAGGAATTAAGACGCAGGTGTGACCAAACAGGTGCCCTGCTTGTTTTCGATGAGGTGCAGACAGGATTCGGGCGAACCGGATCTCTTTTTGCAATGGAAAAGTATGGAGTAGAGCCTGATATTGCAGTGTTTGCAAAAGGAATGGGAGGAGGAATGCCGCTGGGTGCCTTTGTTTCTTCAAAAAGGATTATGAGCCGTCTCAGTAAAGACCCGCCGCTGGGACATATAAGCACATTTGGCGGCCACCCGGTAAGCTGTGCAGCAGCACTGGCATCGCTTGAGTATCTTACCCGGACAAGGATATACGAAAGTGCGGCTGAAAAAGGAAACCTTTTCAGGGAACTGCTGAGTCACAAAGCCATCAGGGAAGTGAGGGGCGTAGGATTACTGCTGGCAGCCGACCTCGGGGATGCAGGTCTGGTAAAAGAAGTGTTGAAGTTAGCCCTGGAGAAAGGGGTTGTAGCGGACTGGTTTTTGTTTAATGCGGAATCGGTAAGGATTGCTCCTCCGTTGACCATCACTGAGGAAGAGATAAGGCACGCTGCATCTGTCCTGATCCGTTCGCTGAATGAAGTATTAAAGACAGAACCGGGTAATGGCATAACATAATATTTTATCTTTTTTCCACCCCGCAATGAAAAGGGCTTTCGTCAGACTGTTTAATATTGTTAATATGAAAATACCGGCCGCTTACATACTGTTTTTTGTTGTGCTTTTTAACACGCCTGCAGATTTGCTGTTTGCAAAAGACACCATTAGGCTGAACAGCTATGAAGAGCAGCTACGGCAGAAATTCAGGACACTGGTAACAGTAATGACAAATGAGAAAAGGGAGGAGGTGAACCGTGAAATAACATCTCTTATGGTCGAAGCACTTGAGGTGCCCGGATCTTTCAGTTATCCGTTTGATTCCCTTTTGTATATGGGAAAGATAATGTCACCCGACAGCCTGTTGCGACTCTATTCCTGGAATATACCTCTTGCAGGCGACGGTAACCTTTATTCTGGAATACTGCAGTTCAGGGACACATTGAACAAAAGTGAACGGATATACATCCTGCAACATTCCCCGGCACCTGATGAAGAGTTTGAATTCAGGGAGTTTGGGGTAAACGACTGGTACGGGGCTCTTTATTACCAGATTGTGCCAGTCGAACTTGAGGGCAAAAAAGCATACACCCTGATAGGGCTTGATCATAATGATCATTATACAAACAGGAAAATAATTGATTTACTCATTCCGGACAATGGTGGACTGACATTTGGTGCACCCGTTTTCAGGATGTCAGATTCCCTGAAAAACAGGGTTGTTTTTAACTACTCCAGCAGGGTTGTTATGCATCTCCGGTATCATGAGGATTTGGAGAAGATTGTTTGCGACCACCTTTCTCCGCACGATCCCAGGTATAAGGGGCAATACCGTTATTACGGTCCCGATTTTTCCTATGACGGATTCGTATTTGAAGATGGAGAATGGGTATATTTGCATGATATAGATGTTATGATCAGGGAGATACCAGAAACACTCCCTGAAATAGAGTAGATCCCTCCAACGTTATTATAGTATTGTTAATCTAAAACTAAAGTAATGAAAAATAAATATGCAGCATTGTTAATTGCATTGATCGTAATTGTAATACTTGTTGTTTATAATATTTTTGAACAAAGGAAAGAGGAAAGGAAGGCATTTGTACTGCACGAAACTTTCATATACGGTGATCCTGTCGATTACTTCGATCCGCTTGCTTTTGAGGAGAGGAGGAACAAACTCATGGAAAAAGCAGAAGAGGGCGTAGTTATCGTCTCGGCAGCTACCGGAGACGATTTTTTATATCTGACAGGTTTGTCTGAGCCAGGAGCTGTGGCGGTGCTTGCCCCGGATGTTTATAAACTTTTTGTAACCCCCCGGCATCCGCATACAACCCTTTGGACAGGAGAGGTGTACGGTACTGAAGGTGCAATGGAGAAACTGAAAGCTGACACTGCTTATACAATAGACCGTTTTGAAGAAATGCTTCCCGGAATAATTGACGGACAAAAGAAAATATATATTCACTCCGGCGACAGGCGCATTGCCGGCATTGTTGAGAGTACTGCTTCCTCCGGTCAGGAAATTGCAGATATCAGACCTGCGATACATGAAATGAGGGTTGTAAAAGACAAGTGGGAAATATACCAACTGAGAAATGCAGTGGAAGTTACCTCCATGGCGCACAGGCGTGCAATGAAAACGGTCGCACCCGGTCAAAGGGAGTATGATGTGCAGGCCGAAATAGAGTATGTCTTTAAAAAGAACGGTCTTTCTCCGGGCTTTCCGTCAATAGTCGGTTCGGGTGAGAATGCAACCGTTCTTCATTACCGGGATAACGAGCGGAAAATGGAAGACGGCGACCTGCTTCTTATGGATGTGGGAGCTGAAAGCAGGGGTGGTTATGTGGCCGATGTTACAAGGACAATCCCTGTGAACGGAAGATTTACACCCGAGCAGAGGGAGCTATATGAGCTGGTGCTGGAAGCCAGTGATGAAGCGATAAAGCTGATCACTCCGGGCAATAAGATACTTGACTGCCACCACAAGGCGGTTCAGATCATTACGGATGGGTTGTATGAGATGGGACTGATAACGGATACCACCAAATGGTGGCAAAAGCGTTTTTACATTCATTACAGGAGCAATCATTATATAGGTCTCAATGTTCACGATGTTGGAAGCTACGGTGATTTTGAACCCGGCGACAGGGACAGCTACCTGCTGAACCGGGAAATAAGGGGACGGGCAATTGTCCCGGGTATGGTAATGACAATTGAGCCAGGGGTATATTTTACGCCGGACAGGCTTCAGTACCTGCACGAGCTTTTTGGAGACCAGGTTGACAGTGAAGAGCTGGATGCATTTGCGGAAGAAGTGGCACCCGTTTATGAAAAATATTCGGGCATCGGTATTCGCATTGAGGATGACATACTTGTAACACTTGACGGGAATGAGAATTTGTCAATAAACGCCCCACGGACTGTAAGAGATATTGAGCGGATAATGAACAGGTAACATTCCGGGTGACTATTTGTCAGTAACTTCACCATTTATCCTTTTGGCACATACTTTGTTCTTTGGGGTGGGTAATCCAAAAGATTGTTTAACCTTTAAATGACAAACAGAGATGCAGAAGGGAAAAATAAATGTTAAGGCTGACAATATCTTTCCGATAATCAAAAAATTCCTTTATTCAGACAATGAAATTTTCCTGCGGGAGCTGATATCAAATGCTGTTGATGCAACGCAAAAGCTTAAAACACTTTCAACAGCCGGAGATTACAAAGGCGAGCTGGGAGACCTGACTATCAGGGTGCATTTGGACAAAAAAAAGAAAACCCTGACGGTATCTGACCGGGGTATTGGTATGACCGGGGAAGAAATAAAAAAGTATATCAATGAGATTGCATTTTCCAGTGCGGAGGATTTCCTTGAGAAGTACAAGGATCAGGCTGGTAGTATAATCGGGCATTTCGGACTCGGTTTCTATTCTGCTTTTATGGTTTCCAAAAAAGTGGAAATACACACCAGCTCATATAAAAAGGGGGCAAAACCGGTAAAATGGTCGTGCGACGGCAGTCCGGAATTCACAATTGAAGAGACAGAGAAGGATTCAAGGGGAACTGACGTGGTGCTTCATATAGATGATGATTCAAAAGAGTTCCTTGATGAGAACAGGATACACGGATTGCTCAGTAAATACTGCAAGTTCCTGCCGGTTGAGATAGCTTTCGGTAAAGAGAAGGAGTGGAAAGACGGCAAGGAGGTTGAAACCGGGAAGGACCGCATAATAAACAATGTCAAACCTGCATGGACACGCAAACCTTCTGAACTGAAGGAGGAAGATTACCTCAGTTTCTATAAGGAACTTTATCCCTTTAGTGAAGATCCTTTATTCCACATACACCTCAATGTGGATTATCCTTTTAACCTTACCGGCATACTCTATTTCCCCAAAATAAAAAGGAATATCGAGCTGCAGAAAAACAAGATTCAGCTTTACTGCAACCAGGTATTTGTAACCGATTCAGTAGAAGGCATAGTACCGGAGTTCCTTACTTTACTGCACGGAGTGATCGATTCGCCCGACATCCCGCTTAATGTTTCAAGGAGCTACCTCCAGAGCGATTCCAACGTAAGGAAAATATCATCTCATATTACAAAGAAAGTGGCTGACAAGCTGATGGAGATTTTCAAGAACAACAGGGAGGAGTTCGAAAAGAAATGGGACGACCTGAAGATATTCATCCAGTATGGGATGCTAACCGAAGATAAGTTTTATGATAAGGCGAAAAAATTCTCACTCTTCAAAAATACTGAAAACAAGTATTTCACCTTTGAAGAGTATGAAAAGCTGATAAAGGAGAATCAGACAGACAAGGATAAAAAGCTTGTTTATCTCTATTCCACAGATGTGGAAAAGCAGTACAGTTTCATAGAGGATGCAAGATCCAGGGGATATGATGTTCTGGCAATGGAGGGGCAGCTTGATACGCACTTTATCAACCATCTTGAGACCAAATTTGAAAACTCGCGATTTGTGAGGGTTGATGCGGATGTTGCAGACAAGCTTATCCCCAAGGAAGAGAGCAGGGAGTCAAAGCTTTCCAAAGAGGAACAGGACGACCTCACGGCAGTATTTTCCAGTCAGCTACCCACCAAACCTGGATTCAGTGTTGTTTTCGAAAGTATGGACGAAAGCGGGAGTCCGGTAACAATCACCCAGTCTGAGTTTATGCGGCGCATGAAAGATATGGCTGAGATGGGAGGGGGGATGAACTTCTACGGTGATATGCCCGACAATTACAACCTTGTTATTAACCCCAACCATGAACTTATCCTCAGGATATCCGAGGATAAGAACAAGGCGGTGGGAGAAGAGCTTAAAAAAATAACTGAAAAAATAAAGCCCGTAGATGACAGCAAGAATGAGCTTGAAAAAGCAAACAAGGATAAAAAAGAAGAGGAGATAAGCCAGGAGGAAAAAGACCGCCTTGAGGATTTGAATAAAAAGATCAGTGAGTTGCAGGAAAAGCGTAAAGAGGTTCTGAGAGGTTTCGGCAAGGAGAACAAGCTGGTTAAGCAACTTATCGACCTTGCGCTTCTTTCCAACAATATGTTGAAAGGGGAAGACCTGACCCGTTTTGTGAAAAGGAGTATTGAACTGATATAGGTTTTAACCAAAAAAAATGGTGTGCCCGTCAAAATTATTGGCGGGCACACTCTTTTTTATCACACGATTTCATAAATTTATCCTGTAAAAGATATTTAAATGTACAGGAAAGCCTTTTTATTTATCCTGGTATTGTTTTTTTCATTACCTGAAGTCGCCGGCCAGAAGCATCCACAGTTCAGTCACATTGGAGCAGGTGCAGGCCTTAATTTTGCCGGTATAAGGTCGGGGGAGGGGTATGACAGTCATGACAAGAATATTGGGTTAAACATTGGCATAAAGGCAAATTATTCCTTTTCCAAACTGTTGTCAGCAGGAAGCGGAATTTCATTTGAACGAAAGGGAGCTGTTGACGAAACCTTTGATGTCAATACAAATATTTCCTATATATCGCTTCCCCTTTATGTTGAGTGGACACTCACTCAAAAGCCCAGATTTTTTATTCAAACCGGAGTTTATGGTTCCTACCTTATTAATGCCGTAAAAAAGGGGGATATGAGGGTAGGCGGACAGAATGTCCCGGTTAACGAAGATCTTAAAGAGGATTTCAGAAGTTATGATGCGGGTATAATCCTTAGAGGAGGCTTTAAGGTGGAACTGAACTGGGATTTTGACTTTTTTGTTTCCGTTAACACTTCGGTTGGTTTGCTCAACATTTCAGAAAACAGTGAAAGCAGTCCTAAAAATTACCACTTCGGCATTACTGCCGGATATATATACTACATCGGTTTCAGGTAATTTCTTTTTGTCGTTTGGAACCCCCATGTTTGTTCATCTCTTTTTGTCTGCCGAAGGCTGATGGGGCTTTCAACTGACGGAATAACCGGGGGAATGTTTATATAGTTTTTAACCTGCCGGTGACTGACCGGACTTTCTGATTCTGCAAAGGGATGCTTGCGGCATACTAAAACATTTCCCTTACCTCTTTCTTGACGTGATCAATAGCGGTATCTACCGGAGAATCCTCCGCATCCATAATATTCTCAAGAATTACCTTGCTCAGTTTCATTGAAGGGGATTCCGGGTCTACACTTGAGGCCGAAACATTTATTATCTTGATAAGGTTCGACCTGGCGTTTTTGACAACATTCCATGCTGCCGGACTGATATATATCTGCTGCGACATATTGTGTTCGTACTCTGAACGGATTGCCGAAAGAAGGGCACCCTGAAGTTGCTTGCTGGTCATGCCCGTTTTGTTGACTCTGAGGATGAGTGATTCCGGGGATATACGCTCAAGGAAAAGTATGATACGTTCATACGCCTGAAGACGGACAGGTATGGTGAATTGCTCACTTCTCAAATTGTATTCGTGCCTCATTTTTCTTTCCTCTTTATCCAGAAATTTTTTCAGAATTAAATAAGATGTGAGAAATACTACAAGTGCAGGCACGATATATTTGAGTATTTCGAGGAATTCTGCCATATTATTCGGGTTTTTTATGTTATGCAATATTAAAGAAATTATTTTTTAAATTGTAACTTTACTATTTTTCATTTTCTCCTTAAACCTTTAGGTTAGAAGGAGGGTTATTTCAAACTTTTAAAAAATAGTACATTATGGAAAAAGTATCGAATAGGATCAAATTACTTGCCGATTCACAGACTCTTGCAATGAGTCAGAAAAGCAAGGACATGCAGGCGGAAGGGATTGACGTTATCAACCTGAGCGTTGGCGAGCCCGATTTTTTTACTCCTCCCCATGTTAAAGAGGCTGCAAAAAAAGCTATAGACGATAACTTCTCCTTTTACGCTCCCGTACCGGGATATCCCGATCTGCGGAAAGCAATTTCGGAAAAGTTCAAAAGGGAGAACGGTATGGACTACAAGCCGGAACAGATCATCGTCTCTAACGGCGCCAAGCATTCAATTGCCAATGCACTGATGTGCCTGGTTGACGACGGTGACGAGGTGATAGTTCTTTCTCCATACTGGGTAAGCTATGTTGAGCTGGTTAAACTTGCAGGCGGGAAGAATGTTATTGTTGAAGCGGGCATTGACAAGGATTTCAAGGTAACTGCAGACCAGATTGAGGCAGCGATCACTCCCAAAACCAAGGTGCTGATGCTCTGCTCACCCAGTAATCCTACAGGAAGCGTTTACTCGAAAGAAGAACTTAAAGCTATTGCTGATGTGCTGGCAAAGCACCCGGATATCTTTGTTATTTCTGACGAGATTTACGAACATATCAACTATGTCGGAAAACACGAGAGTATAGCACAGTTTGAAAGTGTAAGGGACAGGGTTGTTCTTATAAACGGTGTTTCCAAGGGGTATGCTATGACGGGATGGAGAATTGGATACCTGGCTGCCCCGCTCTGGATAGCAAAGGCATGCAACAAGCTTCAGGGACAGTTTACCTCAGGTGCATCTTCAATAGCTCAGAAAGCTTCCGTTGCTGCACTATCAGGTGATAACTCCTATACCGAAAAAATGAAGGAGGCATTTGAAAGAAGGCGCAACCTGATGGTTGACAAGCTTGACAATATGGAAGGGGTAAAGGTAAACAAGCCTCAGGGAGCCTTTTATGTTTTCCCTGATATATCCCATTATTTTGGAAAATCTTACGGTGACCGCAAGATAAACGATTCGGGTGATTTCTGTTTCTATATACTTGAAGAGGCTCATGTTGCATGTGTGCCCGGTGCTGCTTTCGGGGCACCCAATTATGCAAGGCTTTCATATGCAACTTCCGATGAAAAGCTTACAGAAGCGCTTAACAGGATAGAAAAGGCTTTGGCAAAGCTTGCTTAATTTAAAACGGATAAACGTATTGCAAATGCCATTGCCGGGAGATGCCCGGCAATGGCATTTTTTCATATATTTACAATAAAAAAAGTAACCAGTTGATATTGGTATGCAAAAAAAGATCAAAAATGTAGTTGATTTCCTGAAAAGGGATATATGGCGCATTCCCCTGGATCAGTTGTCACCAAAAAAATCCTTTATAATCAGACAATTGAGGATAATAGTTCTGGCCATAAGGGGGTTCAGTGAAGACAATGTAAGCCTGAGGGCATCGACTTTAACCATTTACACCCTCCTTTCAATTGTCCCGGTTCTTGCAGTTGTTTTTGCGGTTGCACAGGGTTTTGGACTGGAAGCTTTTATTGAAAGGGAGCTGGAAAATATTTTTGCAGGTAGGGAAGAGATACTCGACTGGATACTTGTTTTCACAAAGTCCCTTCTTGAGGAAACCAGCGGAAGCGTAATGGCGGCGGTTGGACTGGTTATCCTGTTCTGGTCGGTTATGCAGGCGCTTATGCATATTGAAGGGTCGTTCAACCAGATATGGCAGGTTAAGAAACAGCGCACCTTTTCCAGGAGATTTGCCGACTATTTTTCACTTATGTTCCTTGGTCCGCTGCTGGTAATTTTCTCAAGCGGCATTACGGTATTTATAACTACACAGATTGAATATATATCCGAAAACCTTGAGCTACTGGGTTTTTTAAATCCCCTACTCCTTTTTATTGTTAGATTGCTTCCATTCCTTCTTATATGGGTTCTTTTTACACTTGTATACATTATAATGCCCAATACAAAGGTGACCTTCAAATCTGCTTTTATCGCGGGCATCATTGCCGGCACCTTGTTTATGTTGGTACAGTGGGCATATATACATTTCCAGATTGGGGTGTCACGCTTTAATGCAATTTACGGCAGTTTTGCAGCCCTGCCCCTGATGATTTTCTGGGTGCAGGCAAGCTGGATTATTGTACTGTTCGGTGCTGAGATATCATTTGCAAACCAGAACCTCGAGCATTTTGAGTTTGAAAGGGAATCGCTCAATATGAGCCAGTATAACAGGCGTCTTGCAATTCTGAATATTTCACACCTTCTGATAAAAAATTTTGAAAACGGGCAAAAACCACTTACTGCCAGGGAGATTGCAAATGAACTGGAAATGCCGATAAGACTTGCACTGGACTTGCTGAATGATCTTGTAAACACCGGTATCGTTTCGGAGACCAGGACAAGTTCGGAAAAGGAAGCTGCATACCAGCCGGCTGTTGATATCAACAAGATAACCCCGAAGTATATTTTTGACAAGCT
>PUMT01000084.1 GCA_003551495.1 Bacteroidota bacterium | reverse complement strand
GAACAGAGTTTACCGAACAGGCACTCGCAGGCGCTTCTGAAATTTACTACAATACGGGAGATTACAGTTCCGCGCTGGATAACTATAAAAGGCTTGAGCGACTGGCCGGCAACAGGAGAACTATTCTGGAAGCAAGGACAGGCATAATGAGGTGTTACTATAATCTTGGCAATAGCAGTGCTGCACTTGAAGCTTCAAATCAACTTATTGAAACAGAAGGGGCGGCAGATGAAACATTGAGGGAGGCAAATTTTATTGCCGCCAGGTCTCTGCTTGAACTTGGCAAAAACAGCGAAGCCCTTGACAGATTCAGGAAAACATCAGGTGAGGTGTCAAGTCGTGAAGGTGCTGAATCAAAGTACCGCATTGCAGAACTCTATTTTAAAACGGGAGAGCTTGATAATGCTGAAGAAGAGATAAACGAGTTTATTTCGATGAGCACCCCTCATCATTACTGGATGGCAAATGCCTTCATATTACTGGCTGACATATATGTGGAAAGAGATGATTATTTCCAGGCCAGGCATACACTCCAGAGTGTGATCGATAACTATGAAGTTCCTGATGACGGAATAATTGAAAGAGCTGGGCAAAGACTGGAAAAATTAATTGAAAACGGCAATAACGGCTAATATAATTGAAAAAAACAAGGAAAACACTGTTTTATATGAAACTCATAATATCAGATCAGATCAGGCAAAATATCAGGGTTATAGCTGAAAAATGCTGTAAAAACATTTCATCCGGAAAAATTCTCAGAATTTTTGCAGTTCCGGTTTTGTTTATGGCAATACCCTTTACAGTACTTCCCCAGGAGCAGATCCGGAAAGAAGTTGTTGTGGTAAGACCATACCAGCCTTCAATTGCAGATGCATCCAGAATTTCCGCCCTTCCGGAAATAGCGGATACTGCTACCATAAAACCTGAATTCGAATATTCAATATTTCCGATCCCCCTTCAGGTGGAATATGACCTGGAGCCAATAACTGCTGCGCGGCTTGAAGAAGAACCGCCACCACGCCTCTATAACAGTCATTTAAGACTGGGGTATGGGAACTATACAACACCATTTGCTGAGTTGAGTATAAACAGTGTTCGTAACAGTGACTGGAACGGGGGATTATATCTTAAGCATCACTCTTCACACGGAAATATAAAACTGGAAAATGAGATTGATGCAGTTTCGGGTTTCAGTGATAATGAAGTATTGCTTCATGGAAAAAGGATGTTCAGGGAATCCAATCTTTGGGGCAGGGCAGGTATTACAGGCAACAGGTTTCATTATTACGGATATGATACATCAGTGGATACTGTGTTTGAAAAAAATGATATAAGGCAGAACTTCATTTTTGGAAACGCTTCAATAGGGCTGAAGTCTACGGTAAACGACTCATCCAGCCTGCACTATGATGTTTCGGCAAACTATACCCATTTTCAGGACAGGAACAAGAATTTAGAGCACGGAATAAACCTGGATGCTACCTTTCAGCAATATATCAGGGGACAGGTAATTGGTCTCGGAATAGGCTATGATTATTTGAACAATACAAGGGTGGCTGATACAGCAAATTCGATTATCATGTTAAACCCATGGATAACCAAAGCTGATGAGGAATGGAAAGTTCTTGCAGGATTTAATGTCTATTATGATTATTACGGGGGTTCAGGAAGAACTTACTTTCATCCTGTTGCCAGACTTGATTTTAGTCTTGTAAGGGATTATGTAGTTCCTTATGTGGGGGTTGACGGAAAACTTAATATTAATAATTACGGAAGAATTGCTGCCGAAAACTTTTTTATTGTACCTGGCACAAAGGTTGAAAACTCAAACAATAAAATAAACCTTTATGCAGGGGTAAAAGGAAATATTACCAGAAATATCTCGTTTAATGCCGGCGGCGCATACAGGGTTGTTGACAATATGCATTTTTTTGTTAATGATACACTCAGCGAGCCAGCAAACAAGTTTATTGCAGTGTATGATGATATTGAAAAATTTCATTACTGGGGTGAACTCAAGGCAAGCATAGGGAACAGTTTTGATATTATGTTGAATGCAGATATGTACAGTTATGAAATGAAATATCAGGATCATCCATGGCATAAACCCGAATTGGAATTTGGCCTGAGGGCAAAATATAATCTGCGTGATAAAATAATACTTAACGCGGACATACTGCATATTGGCGAAAGAAAAGCAATGAGTGCGGATCCGGATGCAGAACCTTTTCTGCTGAAAGGGACAACAGATTTCAATTTCGGTGCCGAATACCGTTATAACAATCTGTTTTCAGCATTTATAAGGGCAAATAATATTACATCTTCAGGATACAGAAAATGGAATTATTACCCTTCAATGGGATTCAACTTCCTCCTGGGATTTACCTATTCATTGTAGCCTGTTTATCACGCTTTTTGACTGTTGATTTCTTGTTTGTAAAATAGTCACATGCGGCAACGTTATATTATCGGTAAAATGCATTTTTATTAGTATTTTTAAAAATGTAAATAGCTGAATACCACATTTGTGAATTAATATACCAGAAGGCGTTTTACGTGCTATGGATTCGGCGAAGCTGAGCAATTTTACACAGAGAAAATTTTAATGTATATTTGAGTTTTGTTAAATCCATCCGGTTTTTTCATCAGTAATATGTTAGGGAAACCAGGCAAAATCTCAAAATGTTTTGCAGGGCTGCATATGGATAAATAAAATTATAAACAGGTAATAATTTAAGCAAAATATTAAATGAGTCTTACAGATAGAGAAAAGAGGGATTATCAGGCGGACAGCATTCAGGTACTTGAAGGTATAGAAGCTGTACGGAAAAGGCCTGCAATGTTTATTGGTGATGTAGGAGTGAAAGGGCTTCATCATCTGGTTTACGAAGTAGTCGATAACTCAATTGATGAGGCGATGGTAGGGTATTGCAAGCGCATAGATGTAGTTATCAATGAGGACGGGTCTGTTACCGTTACTGATGACGGCAGGGGGATCCCGGTTGACTACCATGAAAAAGAGAAGAAGTCAGCCCTTGAGGTTGTTATGACTGTTTTGCATGCAGGCGGAAAGTTCGACAAGGAATCCTACAAGGTTTCCGGAGGGCTGCACGGTGTAGGCGTATCATGTGTGAATGCCCTTTCTTCATATATGCGTGCTGAAGTGCACCGTAACAGTGAGATATACATGCAGGAATACAGGAAGGGCAAACCTTTGGACAATGTCAAAAAAACCGGGAACACTCAAATAACAGGCACAATTGTTACCTTCAAGCCGGATGAGTCCATTTTTACCACAACCGACTTTAACTACGAGATCCTTTCTTCACGCCTCAGGGAGCTTGCTTTTCTGAACAAAGGGGTTACCCTCTCCATAACTGACAAGCGGGAACTTGAGGAAAACGGGAATGGTAACGGTGGAGCCAGGGAGAAATTCCGCCACGAGGTTTTTCACTCAAGTGAAGGTCTGAGGGAGTTCGTGCGCTTTCTGGATATGACCCGTGAAAGTATTACCGATGATATAATTTACATAGATACCGAAAAAAATGACATACCGGTAGAGATTGCCCTTCAGTACAACACCTCCTTCAAGGAAAACATACATACATATGTAAACAACATTTGCACAATTGAAGGTGGTACACATCTGGCCGGCTTCAGGAGGGGACTTACCAGAACACTGAAGAATTATGCAGAGAAATCGGGACTCCTTTCAAAGCTGAAGTTTGATATCAGTGGTGATGATTTCCGGGAAGGACTTACAGCCATTATTTCCATCAAGGTTCAGGAGCCTCAGTTTGAAGGGCAAACCAAAACCAAACTCGGGAACTCGGAAGTTATGGGAGCGGTAGATCAGGCTACCAGCACTCTGCTCTCTTATTATCTTGAGGAGAATCCTAAAGATGCAAAGACAATTGTCCAGAAGGTTGTACTGGCAGCTACTGCACGCCACGCAGCCAGGAAAGCAAGAGAACTTGTACAGCGTAAAAATGTGCTTTCCGGTTCCGGACTTCCCGGTAAGCTGGCTGACTGCTCAAGTCAGGATCCAGCAACCAATGAATTGTTCCTTGTCGAAGGGGATTCTGCCGGAGGCACCGCAAAACAGGGAAGAGACAGAGGATTTCAGGCAATTCTCCCTTTGCGGGGCAAAATTCTGAATGTGGAAAAAGCGATGCAGCATAAGATTTTCGAGAATGAAGAAATTAAGAATATTTACACTGCACTGGGAGTAACCGTTGGGACTGAAGAGGATCCAAAACAACTGAATCTTGAAAAGCTTCGCTACCATAAAATAATTATAATGACCGATGCCGATGTTGACGGCAGTCACATAGACACCCTCATAATGACATTTTTCTTCCGTCATATGCTGGAGCTGATCAGGAAAGGTCATTTATACATTGCAGCACCACCGCTATATATGATCAGGAAGGGAAAAACAATAAGGTATTGCTGGAAGGAAGAAGAACGTGACAAGATAATAGACGAGATAGGGAAAGGTTCTGGAAGCGGAATTCAGATTCAGCGTTACAAAGGTCTTGGTGAAATGAGCGCCGAACAGTTGTGGGAAACTACTATGAATCCGGAAAACAGGCTTTTGAAGCAGATCACTATTGATAGTGCTGCAGAAGCTGACAGGATATTTTCTATGTTAATGGGTGATGAAGTTCCTCCACGCAGAGATTTTATAGAAAGGCATGCAAAGTATGCCAATCTTGACATCTGAAAGAATCACCAGCTTGTAAACAAAACCGGAACGGATTATGGAAACTATCCGGAGACAATTGTTTTTGTGTTTTTCACTCTTTTTTGCCTCTACCGTTGCGCTTTTTTCATCACCGGTTGGAAGCGAAAGGGAGTCCTATTCGGCAAGCCTGCTGAGCCGTTATATTAGCTATGAGTCAATTACCGGGAATGAGAGGGAAGCCGGCATGTATCTTGCCGGACTTGCACGGGAAAAGGGTCTTTATGTTGAAGTACTTACCGATGATGTTGACAGTTATAATTTCACAGCATCCCTTTATCCACTTGAACTTGAAAAACCCAATATAATTTTGTTGAATCACATAGATGTGGTTCCTCCGGGAGATACCTCATTCTGGGAGCATCCGCCATTTTCAGGAAAGATAACTGACGGATATGTTTGGGGGCGCGGGGCAATTGACAACAAGGGGATGGGCATAATGCAGCTGCTTGCTTTGTCAGAGTTTGCCGCGAAAGCCAGTCAGATTGATTATCCTTATAATGTAACCATGCTTTCTGTTTCCGGTGAAGAAACAGGAGGTCATAAAGGAGCCAGAATTATAACTGAAGAGTATCTGGAACTTCTTCAGCCGCTTGTTTTATTCGGGGAAGGCGGTGCAGGGCTACCCGGTGTGCTTGCAGGTGACCCTGACAGAAAAGTATTCGGTATTTCCGTAGCCCATAAGCGCACACTTTGGTTAAAACTTACAATTGAATCGGCTACATCCGGTCATGGTGCGGTACCACCTGATGCTTATGCGATCCAGGACAAGATCAATGCACTTAACAATCTTTACGGCAGAAAGAAAGGAATATATTTTTCAGATACAACATATGAGATGTTCCGTAAACTCGGGAAGCTGGAAAAAGGCCTAAGGGGATTCGCCCTGAGAAATATACGTTTTTTCAAACCACTGGTTATGCCTGCAATAAGAAATGAAAAGTTGGTCTATTCCCTGGTAACAAATACAATAACTGTAACCTCCTTTAACACCCCTGAGGGCCCTCCCAACCAGATACCCCAGGGTGCAACTGCCATACTCGACTGCAGGCTTCTGCCAGGCATTGAAACGGACGACTTTATCCGGAAGATAGAAAGAATCATGGATAATGATGAAATTACTATAGAAATTATTAATGAGGGGGTTATGGCACACCCGTCACCGGTTAATGAGCAGTATTCCAAAATGGAAAAAGCAATAAAGGATGTGTTTCCTTCATCAGGGGTTATACCGGTTATTATGCCGGCTTCAAATGACAACAATTTTTTCAGGGCAAAGGGTGTGCCTTCATACGGGATCCTTCCTGCATACCTGGAAATGGAACTTCTGGAGTCAATCCATAATGTAAATGAACGAATACCTGTAGATATGCTGGACAGGGGTACAGATGTTTATATGTCACTTATAAGGCAGTTTTTATATAACTGAGTTTATTTATAATCCCTGGTCAGATACTCTCATAACAATAATATAACTGTTTCCGATTCCGTTTCGGAAGTATGAAGCCTATTAATAAAACAAACTTACCACCATGCCTGTATTACCGTACGCCTCTAGAATAGCGGCACTGGCATCCCGCCGCAGCTTTCGAAAATGGAGTTCAGGTGCAGTGAAACTTCAGGAAAGGGAGTTTTACCGTATAGTTAAGAAAGCCCGGAATACTGAATTCGGAAGGGATCACGATTTTCAAAAAATAACAGATTATAAATCCTTTACAGAAAGGGTTCCTGTCAGAAAATACGAGGATTTCAAACCCTATATTAACAGAATAATCAAAGGGGAGAGAGATGTTTTATGGCCCGGTATTCCTCTCTACATGGCCTTAACATCCGGCACAACATCTGGCGCAAAATATATTCCTATAACCCGGGATTCACTCCCCAACCATTTAAATTCGGCACGTAATGCCCTCTTGATGTACATATTGAAAACAGGCAATTCCGGTTTTGTAGATGGGAAATATATTTTTTTGTCGGCTACACCCCGGCTGGACGAAAGCGGGCCTATACCCACAGGAAGGCTGTCAGGCATTGCTCACCGGAATGTCCCGAAATTTCTTAATTCCCGGAGATTGCCTTCTTATAAGACAAATTGTATTCCCCAGTGGGAAGAAAAACTTGCTAAAATTATTGAAGAAACTGTAAATGAGGACATGACCCTGATAAGCGGCATACCTCCCTGGGTCCTTATGTATTTTGAGAAGTTGCTTGAATATACCGGGAAGAAAAACATTCTTGAAGTTTTTCCGCGATTTTCATTGCTTGTTCACGGAGGGGTAAACTTCCAGCCTTATGAGCAAAAACTTGCCCAACTTATTGGCGGCGAAATAGACACTTTGGAAACCTTTCCCGCATCGGAGGGATTTTATGCATTTCAGGACATGTTCCCGTCTAAAGGGCTCCTGCTGATACCTGACAGCGGAATATTTTTTGAGTTTATCCCTGCAGAAAGGTTTGGTGAAGATCCGCCACCCAGAATTCCTCTTTCAGAAGTTGAAACGGATGTGAATTATGTGCTGATTATCAACAGTAACGCAGGTTTATGGGGGTACAACATAGGCGATACAGTGAAATTTGTTTCCGTTGACCCTTACAGGCTTGTGGTTACCGGCAGAATTTCACAGTTTACCTCGGCTTTCGGGGAACATGTTATTGAAGAGGAGGCTGATTATGCTATTGACAAAGCAGCGGAAAAGACAGGGGCGGTAGTGACCGAGTTTACACTTGCCCCGCTGGTTGATAACCCTGACGGTTTGCCCCGCCACCAATGGTTTGTTGAATTTGAAGAGCCCCCCCGCGATATGGGTGATTTTGCCGGGACCCTGGACAGGCTGCTGCAGGAAAAGAATTCATACTATTCACATCTTGTGAACGGCAGGATCATAGATAAAGCAGAGGTTTTAAGCGTTCCTAAAGATACCTTCAACAGGTACATGAAGTCAGCCGGCAAGCTTGGAGGACAGAACAAAGTCCCACATCTCTCAAACAACCGCAAAATAGCAGAATGGATACTGTCTAATATGTAATATCGTGTTTCTTTTTTAACTTTGAAGAAGAAATTATAAATCCGGTATTTCATCATTTGGCTGTAAATATCCGTTAAAATCGGGTACAATGAAAAAAATAAAGTACACAACTTTGCTTATTCGGATCATTTTCCTGTTGCTTATCCTGATTGTTCCTTACGAGGTATACAGCCGGACTGAAAGGAAACAACTTTCCAAACTTTTCCTTTCTCACTCGGTTAGCAGGGATTTCAACGAATCCTACAGGCTTTTTTCTGAATCTATGAAAGGAAGGCTTAATACAACCCAGTTTCAGACAATATGGGAAAATGTTTACGAACAATACGGTGAACTTGTATTTCGCAGGGTTACCAAGGAGGAGGAGACAAACGGGGGACATCACGTAGTTCTCTTTTCCGCTTTTAAAAACGGGAGTGTTGATATTCACCTGCACTTCAACAGCAGGAACGAGATAGAACATTTCTTTTTTGCTCCCGGTAATGTACCGGATGAGTACACCCCGCCCCGTTATGATTACCCGGAGTTTTACAGGAAAAGGGAAGTAACGGTTCAAACCGGCAACTACAGGCTGCCCGGCACATTTTATTATCCGTCATCCGGCAGCAACATTCCTGTTGTAGTTTTAATACATGGTTCAGGTTTTCACGACCGTTACAGCACCATAGGTCCCAATAAACCTTTCAGGGATATTGCCGTTGGAATGGCAGCATTTGGTGTAGGGGTACTTTGCTTTGACAAAAGAACATATAAATACCCTGACATTGTCAGGGAGAAAGAAATGTTCACAGTAAATGATGAAATTATCAAAGATGCCCTTACAGCAATTGACCTTGCAAGGAGACTGCCAGAATCCGATCCGGAAAATATTTTCCTGCTTGGGCACGGTTTTGGTGGAATGATAGCTCCACGGATAGCTTCATCTGACCAGGGGATTGCAGGGATCATAAAGATGGCTGCCAACGCCCGGTCTCTTGAGGATGTAATACTTGAACAGGTAAGATATCAGTCTATGCTAGAAGAAAAGAGCGAGCATATGGACGATATTCTAAAACTTTATGAATTTCAGGTTATGCGTGTAAAAAGAGGTGATTTTTCTGATCTATCCCATTCCGATCTGCCCATGAACTACCCCCCTTCCTACTGGATCGACCTTGGGGAATTTGATCATATTGAATATTCGAGGAATACAGATAAACCCGTGCTTGTTCTCCGGGGTGAAAGGGATTACCAGGTTACCGGGGAAGATTTCAGTATATGGGAGAGGGAACTGGAGGAAAAAGATAACGTTTCCTTTATCTCCTTTCCCGGATTGAATCATCTGATGATGCCGGGGATCAGCAGGAGTACCCCTACGGAATACGAATATCCGGGGAATGTGGCAATTGATGTAATACTTGATTTGGTTGAGTGGGTTACCTCAATTTCCGGGTCACGCTGACATGTCACAACAGGTTGGGGGTTCTGATCTGTTTCGCCTGCCAGGGATTCTCAGTTCTGTTTTCTTTTGCCCGGGGTCCACAGCTCCACTTCACCTGCCCGTGATCCACAATTTTGTTTTGGGATCTGCAGCTACAGTTTGCCCACTCAGGATTCTCAGCTCTGTTTTCTTTTGCCCAGGATCCACAGCTCTGTTTCCTCCCTTTTCCTTATACCCTTAAGCCATTTATTTTTGTTTTTGGGTGAAGGAGGTGAAACCTGTGTCTCGATTTTTTCGATCAGGCAAAAACGGTTGTTTTTTTCAAGTTCCCTCTCAATGGGGTTTTCTTTTAGCAATCCCGCCAGCATTGCAAAATTTGAGAAAAATATTGCAATGCGGACTTCAGGAATTGTTTTTATGTATGCACTGTGAAAAAAATCATCGAATAACCCGCTTTCAAAATATATTGCCTTGTCGGTTAAATTCAGAGATTCACCGGGTATCCAGGGGGGATTGAATACAATGAGACCGGCGGAAGACTCTTCAATATCGAGCAGGTGAGCTTTATGAGCTTTAATTGTCGATTTCAGGTCAAGGAGTTTCAAATTCTCCTCTATACTGAAGATGGAGTTTGGGTTTATGTCAGTTGCCCGGATTTTCTTTATCCCGTGCTTTGCCATTATAAATGAAAGTACACCCGATCCTGCGCCTGTATCAATTGCACCGGAGAAGTTGTCACGGTTCTTCTTCAACCAGCTATCGAATAATAAAAGATGTTCAATACGGGTCGGGAAATATACTCCGTAAAACGGATGCACCGGATGATCCAGCACAGGATAATGCACACCTTTCCGGTACCACTGCCATGCTCCGTTCATCCCCAGCAGGTCTGGAAAGCTCAGAAAGAACCTTTCCTGTGAAGGATAAAATTCCCTTATCCATGGAATAACAGGGAATTTATCAAGAAGGGGTTCTCCGTTCTTTATTTCAACAAGCAAACGGTTTGCCGCTGAACGGAACTTGTCGCGATTAACACGGGATGATTTGTAGCACCTTGCAGGGAACTGCCTGTGTATCCTTTTCTTCAGTCCGCTATAAACAGAAAGGGCTTCACTGTAGCTTCCCTTCAGGCAAAAGTATTTACCCGACATGGTGCCGTTAATTATACTTTTGGCATCCGGACTATTAATTGTCTGCGGGGAGTGTAATCCGGGCGGCAAAGGTTCCGGTACTACCAGGTCACTTATTTGCATATCTGCTTTAATATATTGAAAGGTCTGTTACGAACCGATTGTTTAACGTTTTCCCCTGCATAATATTATTAATAAGGCTCTGCTGGGTATAAACCATCAAATATATATCTTTGTCCTAAAAAATATGGCCTGGTTCTTTTTGTTTCTGGCAGGACTCTGCGAAACCGCATGGGTAGTTAGCATAAGATATTCTGAAGGCTTTACAAGAATTGTCCCGGGGGTGGCCGGACTGGCATTTATGCTTGTAAGTGTTTACCTTTTGTCACTTTCCCTCAAAACGGTTCCTATTGGCATTGCATACGGTGTCTGGACAGGTATCGGGATTATTGGAACCGCGGTTTTCGGGATGCTGTTTTTCAGTGAATCGCATGATGTACTGAAGCTGATCTGCCTGTTTTTAATAATGGCAGGGATTGTGGGATTGCGTATTCTGGAAGCGTGAAGATTTGACTGCTCAGCAAG
>PUMT01000007.1 GCA_003551495.1 Bacteroidota bacterium | reverse complement strand
TATGTCAAGCGTGTATTTGTCGTTGAGTAGAATTGATAAGTCGCTATCCACCAAACGTAACCAAACCGATCCTCCTGCCTCCCATACTTGTGGGTTGACTGGCAAATCCCAATTACCAACATGTGCAGGATAGCGGTTCGCATCAACACCTCCGGGCAGACCGGACGCAATCTCTTGTGGTATCTCTTTGATCCACTTGTCAAACAATGGCTCAACACCGTAATAGCTTTCTCCGGTTGTGTTGAACGATATTGTCACTGATCCCTGACCTCCACGAAACGCATGTGTGTATGGTGAGCGGGTCATTACATCCTCCTCCGGTAACTCAATTACATTGTCGTCAGAATCAAACGTGGCCACAACAATCCTTGCTGCCGTTCCAAAAACGTTCAAATAAATATCACCCGCTCCACTGCTTCCCGGTATCGGGTTCAAAATGATATTCTTAGGCCAATCTATAAGTTGAGTGTGGGTGTCCCATATACCACCCTGTATTTGTTCGCTGGCATGTGTCAACTCTCCGGAACTGATGATCTCAAATACTGCCCGTGTGTGCGTAACATTGTTAACAACCCCATGCTGTATTCTGATCCTTCCGAACGGGTTTGGTGATCCCGTGTCCTCCAAATAAGGGTATATCTGATCGGGGTGTGCGTCATCTACCAATTTCCACCTCCGGGTCGTTTGGTTTTGAAACGCCTGATCTGTACACACAATGTAATGGTTAATGCGAGGAACGTTAAACCCGCACTCGTTAAGCATGGTCAAACTAACTGTTGATCGCTCAACATCATCAAACCATTGATAGCCATTCGTGACGCAGGTCATATAGGAGCTACCAAGAGTGTACACCTGCAAAATAGGCTGTAAGGGAGTTTTGATGTTTGCACCGGATATGCCGGAGGCCAATGCGTTAACCTCCTCTGAGAACATGTTACGTAACTCCTCACCGCTGTCGTCTGTTGCCACCGTCAACTCGTAGGTCTTGTCAACCAGATTGAACGTTCCGGTGTGCCTGTGAAACACAAATCGCTGACCGAAATGCTCATGCTCAATGCGAAGTACAAAGGCAACCTCTCTGTCCTCAACATTTTTGATGTATTCATAATCCTCCCCATAAAACAACAACGATCCGTTCATGGACACATTGTACATGAAGGGGTGGGTGTCGTCCTCAGACACTTTCAGCCCGAAATCATCCTTTATTATCGGATGTACTTCAAACTCGTCCTCGTTGCCGTATTTCAAGTGCAGTTTAAGCATATATCCGTTTTACATTACCTTTGATCTCAACATGCCTCCCTTTGTTGTCAATGTAATGTTTCTCCTGTGAGTGACCTACCAGTTCTTTAAGCAGTGCCTCGATCCCCTTTGTGTTTACATTCACCACGTTCACGTTTGACATATCACCGATCTGCAGTTGATATTGTGGAGTGTGCATGAGGGTTTGAAGGTCAATCATATCCTGACCAACAATACGCTCTGTTGTTTTGGTTTTGTTTTGAACATTCAAAATATGGATCGCATCGTACGCCCGGTACATGGCATCCGTTGCAAGGTCTTTCAGTGCATCCCGGTTCAACTCTTTCTCGTTCACCGCTCCTACCAACCTTTTCAGGTTTTTTGATCCGTAACGCCTTGTGGCTGATTTGTTGAAAACTGCAAAGGCTTCTCCACGCTCTACCCTCCGGTCTTTGCTGTCGATGTTTAGGGGTGTGTCATTACCACTTGCATGACTGCCTCCCCCAATGGTTTCAAAGTGACCCCTGCCATACATTTCAGTTGCCTCCGACCTTACTCGCCTCCTCTGCTGTGCGAAGGTACTCCACATCAATGCAATGATCGGAATGGCAAACGGAAAGCCAAACTGTGCCATAATCTTTGTGGAGGCCACCAGCAAGTTTCCTGCCTGTGCCAAGCCCTCAAGACGTGCCTGACGGTGACGCTCCTTCTCAGCCAGTTTTAATGCCTCCTCCTTCTGACGCTCCTTGCGCTCAAGGTTTTTCTTCTCCTGCTCGTATTCCTTCTCAGCAAGTGCTACCCGGTGTGCGTAGCCATCATCCCTGTTTTGGCGTTCTTGCTCAAGGAATGATTTTGACTGTTCGTATGCAGACTGTGCAGCATCAATCTCTGCCTGTGCTGCATCAACTGCTGCCTGTGCCTGTTCTGCCCGTCCGTCAATAACAGACTGTATCAAACCAAGCGTATATCCGGCTGCCATTTGCATGCCTTCCCTCTGCTGGTCTGTCAAGGTGATCCCAATGTGATCCCAAAAGTTGAAGTCCGTCCGGCCAATCTCGTCAAGCTCCCGTTGAACACGCTTTATCATGTTCCGGGTGATCTCAACCTCCGTTTCTGTCATTACGTTGCCGTACTTAGCTTGCAACTCCAAACGTTTCTGATACCATTCCAAATCCTGCTCAAGACGGAAACGCTGTCGCTGTGCATCCGTTCTGGCCTCCACCTCAAACTGTGATTCAGCCAATGCCTGTTGCTCCTCAAACTGATCCATTGCAGCATCTGCCCGTTTCTGAGCAGCCTCCCGCTCCCGATCAACTTGTTTCTCCTGCAGCTTTTTCAGTTCAGCATGATACCATTTTTCAACTGCCAGCCGGAGTTCAACATCATCCCCTGCCAGTTCCATGCGCTCCCTGTACAACTCACCAAGCTCTGCACGTTCTTTTGCATGCTGGTCTTGTGTCAGATCGTTCAGGAGGTCAAACCGCTTTTGTTCCTCCTCAAACAGCCAACTGTAATATTCATCATCTATCTGTTGGAGGTTTTGACGGTGTTTCTCACGAGCCAGTTCCAGTTCTGCACCGGACATGTTTCTCATTTCGATCTCGGCCATTTCTTCTGCCTGTTTCTTCCTCGCCTCCGTGTATGCCAGTGCTGCCTGTTGTTGTTCCTCAAAGCCTTGTGCCTCATCCCTCCGTTGTTTCGCCCGGAGAACATCAAGCTCCAATGCAGCCTTACGCTCATTCTGTAAGCGTTCTTCCGTTTCCTTCCGTAGTTCCTTATTACGCTCCTGTATTCTGTTCTTCTCGTTGATGTGGAATATGGTGAGGGCATGCTCAAGGCCACCTATTTCATCTTTGATCGCCTGATACGCCTGACGTTGTTCCTCAAGTGCCCTCCGTGCCTCCTCTCGTTCTTCTTTCTCAAGGTCTAAGTTGGTGATCTTTGCCAGTGTAAGCAACTCCTGCTCGTGCAACCTCTTTTCCGCAATCTTGAGCCGTTCGTTCGCTGCCTGTATCTCAAACCGCAACATTTGTTCTTCCTTTGCACGGATTTTGTCAACCCCAACTCCTCGTGCTTGCATGATCTCAAGCTGACGTTGCATGAGGGTGAGTTGCACTTTCTGAGTACGCTCAAGCCGTTTGTACGTTTTGTCCAGTTTTTCAACTGATTTTGTCAGCCTGTCAACTCTATCCTGATAGGTTTCCGTTTCTTCTGACGTTTCTTTGACAATACCCATCCACTGACCAAGACTGCGAAACATACCAACCACTCTATCCCAATGCCGGACAAGGGCAACAACCAGTGCAATGATTGCACCGATGATCGCCAACAACCAACCAAGTACCGGAATATTGTACACCGCACGGGAGAACGCACGGATTGCTGCCGTCCAGCTTATCGTTGCTGCTGTGGCTGCCGTTTTTGCTGTGGCTGCTCCGGCTGCTGCCGTTGCGGTTTGGGCTGAGGCTGCTGTCTGTGCCCTTTGCGCCCGGACGTTCAGCCATGTCTGTGCAGCATTGTATTTCTTAACTGCCGTTTCTTTTACCCAAACGCCAATACCTCTCACCTTTGTGGCAAGTACACGCATGTGACCCCTGTGGTAAACTTGCTCAAGCTGCTGCAGGGCTGTCGTAACAGCCATCATTGAGTAGATGTTTTGTTGCACGGTTTGCAGGTGCTTGCTCTCCACTCCTAACAAATTGAATGATCCCGCTACAAGCTGCACACTGGCTGCTGCTCCTCTCGCAGACCCGGAGATCATTTCAAACGTGTCCATACCATGAGCCTCGACCTCATACTTGTACTTTTGCATGCGGTCAGTCAACTCACCAATAGCCTGCTCCACATCCCGAATTTCATCCTGACCCATGCCCTCAAACGAAATCTCCTTGAGTATTTTCAACTCATCCTGCATTTCTTTCATGGACATGTTCGCCTCCCGGATCGCCTGAGCATAACTACCAACTTTCATCTGGTTCGCTCCGGTTGCGGATTGCATACGGGTCATTTCATTGTAAATCGCTTTGGCCTGACGCTCCATGTCACGACCTTCTTGCGTATTGTACCGTTGCTCCCGGCTCATTTCGTTCAGTTCCTTTTTAATCAACTGATACCGGGCGGCCAACTGGTTATAACTTCCCTCAGCATACATGTTGACCTTAGCTGCTGCTTGCGCCTCGATGTTTGCCAAACGCTGCTCCTCTTTGTATTGTGCAAGCTCCATTCTGGCCTTTTGCCCTTCTTTGGTCTTTGCAATATCAGCTTTGGCCTGTTCTCTCGCAAGGCGGGTCTGTTCCTGTGTTTCTGTCTTGAGCTTTATCAGTTCCTCACGGGTACGCTGTGATTCAGCCGTTTTCTCATGCTCTGCTTTGATCTGTGCTTTTGACAGTTGGTTCTGCTCTTTTGCAGCTATCTTGAGTTTTTCGATCTCGCCATTTACGGTTGACTTTGCCTTTGCCAAGTCCTGTTGTGCCTTCTCAAGCTGTTTGGCGTGTTTGGCGTTTTCCTGTAACACCTTCTGACCTTCTCGCTGAGTGACGTTTGCAGCCTTTGTCGATTTCTGAATATCCTGTCCGGTCTGGGCAAAAGCCTTCCCTATGTTTTGAAGATATTTCTCCATTGACTGTAACTGTGCAATCAATTCCTTGATTACGCCATCATCTTCGAACAGGTCGCTTGCTCTTATGGGATTTTCTGCCATCTTCCAGTGCGTTTAGAAATTCAATAACGGTCATGTCCTTCGGACTACGGTTGAGATGTTTTTGGATAATGATACAAGCATCCTCATAAGTTTTCATGAACCGTACGTCTGCTGAGTGTGATCCACCAAACGCCATCGGCTTAACAAATGTCAGCATTTTGATCTCAAGTTCCCTGACACGATCCCGTGTGTCTTTGCCTTGAATCCCCGCACAAAGCTGTAACGTGTAATCCTTGAGGTCTGTATAGTAATCATACACCTTTGTGTCAGTGTACTTGCCCGGAAAGTACAAATTTAGCTGGTCGTCAATTTTTTTTTTACCGCATTCACCACCCTATCAAACCATGTGCGTGATTGGTGTGGAGTGAGCATTTCTGCCAGTCGCTTGCATCCTTCGTCTGTAAAGTCTGTCCATTCCTTCCCGTCAACGGAATAAACAAGTGCAGCGAAAGCATAGTCTCTCGGACTGATGTGCTTCATGACAAAATACATGTTGTGGTTTAGGTTTTGCAATTCTTCCTTAGCCTTCCCATGCTCGCCCTTTTCAATGAACGCCCGTATCTTGTTCACATGGCTGCTGATGTCCTCAATAGTTGATCCCACTCCGGACGCTATCAAAAGATGTTTTTGAAAGGCGTGAAAACGTGGCACGGGCAACTCTGTAACATCACCGTCATAATATTCTACCGTATGTTTGCCAATCTTTACCGTTTTCATTGTGTAGGGGTTGGAGTGGGTAACTTGATACCAGACGAAAATACAAGATTGCCGTCAATACGCAATCCAGCATACGGAAACATGAGGTACTTGTCCTGAAAGTCGCTCTTTGCATACCGGGCAAAAATCCTGAACGCCTCGTCACTCATAAACGTCAACACATATTCACCGTATTTCAGACTGATCCGCTCCATGACCTTCAAAACATCCGTTTTCAGTTGGCTGTTTGTTCTGTCTTGTGGATCAGCATACACCGTTCTGAGGTCACACCAAATAACAAGCCCAAAACGCACCCTGATAACTGTTGACGTGTGTTTGGTGAAGTGGTCAAACAGGTACTCCGGAACAATGTCAAAAAAGGCGTAATTGCCTTTCTTATCATCCGGGAGAATGGTCACATACTCTCCATTGCCAGTGTGCATACGTGGAGCTTTGGCCTCAGACTGTACCGCAATGCCATAAACCTCGTTCAGCCAACTTAACTTATCGTTGAGTTTCTGTCCGAAATCTTCCAATATCTTATCGAGAATTACCATAACATATTTGCCTTAATGTTTGAATGAGGTGTGGCACTATAATTTCTTCTTTCACCTTCTCAAGATGCTCGTCCGACAAAGCCAATACTCCCTCTCCGTATCTGTTGGTCAGAAATTTTGTTTTGTCGTCTGTCGCCTGTATCTTGAATGCGTCCGATTCGATAACAAGCTCAAATGATTCATGAAACTCTCCGGTATCTCTCAATGTGACCCTGTCTGTCGGCTGGTTTTTTCGCTCTTTGGCACGGATAGTTGCCTCCTTGTAAGGTGCGTATTCCCATATAGTCCTGCCATCCCCTCCTCTCATACCATGCTCGTACAGCTGTTGCTCGGTAACAAGCTCAAGAACGTCATACGAGTTCGTTTCAACCGCCTCAAGTATGGTGAGGTTTGGTTCAAAACTTTCTATCCGCTCCCGGAGGGCTGAAACCTTAGATCGTGCCATAACGTATTCTTCCAGATTTTCGAGTGAACAAAGTTCCATCCAGCATACTGAAATCTAACTTGATCCCGTCCACCGCCTTTTGCAGTTCATACATGAGGCCAGACTTTTTCATGCTCGTACTGTCACCATCCAGCTCGTACAGTATCTCAACTCTCTTTGCGTTGGCAGTTTCCCGATTGATCCGGGCAGCCGGGTTGTACGCCAACTCCCTGAGCATGTGTACAGCCACCTGCTTTGCAATCAAATCCTGTAGCTGGTGTTTGTGGTTCAAGATAAAATCAGTGTAATCAGCATTTGCGGTCATGCGAAGGTTCACCCCATCCGCTCCCGGTTGGTTTTCCTTATAATCCCACATTGCCGTTTTCGGTGATATGGAGAATGGTTTGATCGTTACATACTTGGACAAAAAACTATGAGTTGTCGCCAAAACTGGTTTCTCAGACGTTTCGCAGGTCAAAAACCATACACCACCGTAAATGTCGCCTATCTCGTAGGCAATGACGTGTTTCAGTTCAAACCACTCAAGACCTTTGGTTTTGGTGTAAGATTTTGTCCACGTTTCAACTGGTGTTCTTTTCGAGCTATGCCATAGTTTCAAATTCACCGTACACGGGTTCTCATACGCCAAACCTATGCGGTCAATGGTCAATGAAACTCCAATACGCTTTGACGGCCATATCTCAAACCCTGCCATTGTGGTTTCACCCAAACCCTCTCCAATACCATAAAGTCGAGCAATGGACAGCACATTACGGGCTGTTCCATCACTCAACTTTTCATTCAACAAACGCTGTACAGCCTTGATGATCCCAAACTCCGTTTGCTCCTTGAGCCAAAGGCCAAAATCCGATTCAGGAGGCGCAATGGCTTTCAGGTTCGCTTCTGTCAGTAACGGGTGTTCACCGTTATAAAACAATCCGGTTTTTGAGGTTTGGAGGTTGTGATTCGTTCCCTTCCAACCTACAAGATCAATAAGGCCGTCAATCAATTTGTCTGCTTGGTACATGGCTCACGTTTTAAGCACCCGTAGGTGTAGGTGTGGGAGTGGGTGTGTCAGTCGGTGTCGGTGTGGGTGTCGGAGTTGGTGTGTCCGTTGGTGTTGGCGTAGCCGTTGGTGTTGGCGTAGCCGTTGGTGTCGGTGTGGCCGTTGGTGTCGGTGTGGCCGTTGGTGTCGGAGCAACCTCAAAGACTGCTTCGATAATCAGCTTACCTCCACTCAAATGCTCGCTGCCAAAATCCTCAATGACAAACTCCTCGTCAGTTGATCCCTGCAGATCACCGTTCTTCTTCCAGTCAGCTACAACATAACCGTCCTCCGGTACTGCTGTAAACTTGAGTTCCTGCCCTTCTGCAGCACTGATCCAAAACGGTCTTACAGGTCTGTCGTCAATAGCCAGTTTTACCCGGCCTTTCAACTGATCCGTTGATCCGTACCCGATCTGCATGGTCGTAATCTCAGCAAACGGGTCAACATCGTCAATGGCAATGTCAGCAAACTTGGTCGCTGCTGCCAGTTTGTCGATGTTTTCGTTCATTCGCTCAACTATGTGGGCAATCTGCCGTTCCATATTCCCTGAGCCTCTGGTAATGAAGTTATATAACTTTTTCATTTTCAATTCAATTTTTTGGTTTGAAAAAAGGGGCAGGGATAAACACCCTACCCCTGTACATTTTCAGATACATCCAGCCTCTACGGGTTCAGGATTTCAAATTTCAGGATCGGATCAGGGTCAACACCCGGTCTGCTGTTGTGACGTACCACGAAGGCAATGTCAACTGCAAATCCGTAATGCTCTTTGATCGCTCTGTCCATGTCGGCAGATGCACCACCAGCAATGTTGCTGAAATCATCAACATCCTCGTAGTACATTGTACCAACCTCCACGAGTGGGCGACCTGCACCATCCTGAGAAATCAGTGGCAAAACTTCTGTGCCAAACTCGTAGTTGTACGACCTTCCACCTCTCAGGGCTTCTCTTTCCAGTCGGCTCATGAGGCCAACACTTCCGGCATTCACCGCATAGCCAGTGCCATAAACACCACCAGCATTCACAAGGTTGTTTGTGAAGTGGAATATTTTGTCACTGTACTGCAACTGTTTGTTGATCTCGTTGTACAGACCTTTCTCCGTCAGGTTGCGGACAAGGCTTTCGATGCCAGTGTTACCCACGACATGAATTTGATCGTAGTAATCATTGGCAGCCATCATCGGATTGATGTCACCCAAAAGGGTTTCCCGGTTTGCATGAGGTGCTTGGATCGCTTCTCCTACCTCATTGTAAATCAACGTGTCGTTGATTACGGTTGTGCGGCTGGCCTCAAGCACTGACAGGGCAAGCCCGTCAAGCACGTTGGCAAACTCCATTAGGTATTTCATAAACTTGGTGTTCCAGTCACGCTCCATGCCAATTTCGTTGTTCATGTACATTGCAGGTGTCATGGTGAACCCCCATGCGTACGTGTTGAAAACGAAAGTCACCATTTCTGATGTGTTCTCACTGTCAGCAACGGTCAGCGTTCTCGCTCCTCCGATTGCCACTCCAGCGTCAAAATTGATAACAGGAACTTCCAAAGTCCTGCCGATGGACTGACGGGCAGCGTTCAACATGTCAGGAGTAACGATGCCAGTCGGGTTTGCGGTTTCCGTCAGGAACAGGTCAATAGCTCCGTACCGACTTGCCCTGTATTCGTACTTGTCAATATTTGTTGACGTACGAAGGTTTTGCATTCTGGTTTCAAACAAACTCATTTGTTTACATTTTACTGATTAACACTTGGCTCATTACCCTTCAAAGCCCTTATTTGGTAGGGAGTTTTTCAACTCCATGCTCCTTGCGTATTTCGCTGAACTGCTTTAGGTATTCTTCACTTCCTTTTGCTATCCCTTGCGACAGGAGAGTGCTTTTGATTATTTCATCAGCCTCGACCTGTGTTTTCACCGATCCGAGGTTGGCAATGTCGTTCTTCCGGTCTTTCGGTGGCTTGCTGCCAGTGCCGGAGTTGTCCTCAGTCTTGAGTGCCTCTCCGATTTCTGCGGTCAAGAGGTCTTGTGCTGTGTAGGGTGTAAGCCCCTTTGCTTTGTTGTACACAATCTCTCCGTTTTTCCGGAACACCATTTGCTGCTGACCGTCCTGCTCGATGAAGTCAATCTCGTAGTCATTGGTCAGCTTGTCTTTGGCTGCACGGATCATAAACTTTTTCAAACCGTCACTGATCTCAGGCTTAAAATCCAGCCCGGACAGTACCCGGTCAAACTCGAAACCTACACGAACATTCTTTACCTCGCTCTCCTTCTCTTTCAATTTCGCTTTGATGTCGTTAACTTCCTGCTCGTAAGTGGATTGAAGTTTGTTTAGCTTGTCCTCCGTGTCCTTGAGTTTCTGAGTGATGGCCTCCGTTCCTTTGCCATCCTTCATTTTTTGCTCAAGTTCTTCCTTTTCGGTTTGTAACGCTTGTACCTGCTTCTTGTAGTCGGAGTAGGTGTTGACCTTTGCGATAACCTCCTGTCCGACACGTTTGAGGTAGTCATAGGTTTTTTCTCCATGTCTTTTGTCTTTACCGAAGGTTTCTTTGATGTCTTTGTCAAGATCATCATAAATTTCACGAATACGCCTGTCAATAATTTGCTGCTCGTCATTCGTGGACAGTGCGACAATGGCAGATACCTGCTCGTCTGTCAACTCTGTCAATTCGCTTTGCTGTCTTAGGATTTCTGTTGTGAGTGCCATAACGCTTACCCTTTACGTTTTTTTGGTTTATACTCTGGTATTGTCACACCTTCCGGTATGTAAAGAATTTCAATGTCGAACAACAGATTGTGTTCCACATCAAATCGGAATTTCGGAAACGTCTTGATCGGGTCTTGTTTCATTAGCTTGCGCCAATTCATTTCGATCTTCCCGGTGTCCTGATTAAAACGTTTCTTAATAAGACGAAAGTGAACGAGGTGTTTCTCATTCTCGTTCGGCTGGTAGCTCTGTGTCGCTGCCTTGTTCGTCTGTGTCTTGCTGGCCTGTGTCTGTTTCGCCATAGCTCAATAAGATTTCGTTTATAGCTCTGATTTTGTCGTCAAATTCCTTTTCGTTGGCAAACTCAAGTATAGAGGTTTGCTCTCTCTCGAATCGCTGTATGTACGAACTGAAATTTAACTTGAGTTTGACAGTTGCAATGTCGTCAATAATGCCCTTCTCATAAAACGCCAACACCCGGTCTTTGGACAAATGTCGGTACGGCTCAAGGTGGATCAGCGTGAACGCCCGTTGTAAACTTAACGGGTTGTTGATAAATTCAAGCTCAATGATCTTCTCCTGAATTGCATCCAACACTATGTCGGTTGCACCATTCTGTTTGCATTCAG
>PUMT01000238.1 GCA_003551495.1 Bacteroidota bacterium | reverse complement strand
CTTGGTTCGAAGCTGCTGAGAAGCTTGTCAATATATTCGAACCCTCCCTGGGCAACCATGAATTCACCGGTGGAAATATCTAGAAAGGCTGCCCCGGCGGCATTGTTATCCAGGTGAACAGAGGCAAGGAAATTGTTTTTATCCTGCTCCAGCACATTGTCATTATATGTGACACCCGGTGTTACGAGTTCCGTAATCCCTCTCTTTACAACTTTTTTGGCGGTTTTCGGATCCTCAAGCTGTTCACATATAGCTACCCTTTGACCGGCCCGTACAAGTTTGGGAAGATAGGTGTCAAGTGCATGATGCGGGAAGCCTGCCAGTTCAACGTATGAAGCAGCCCCGTTTGCCCTGCGCGTGAGTGTTATTCCCAAAAGGCGTGATGTTTTTATGGCGTCTTCACCGAAAGTTTCATAGAAGTCACCTACCCTGAACAACAATAAGGCGTCTGGATGCTTTGCCTTGATGCTGTTGTACTGCTTCATCAGGGGTGTTTCCACATTTTTGCTGTTTCCGCTTTCCAAAATCTTTGTTTTAGGCAAAAATACAACATAAAAATATGCCTGAAAACATTTTTAAAACTCCCGGGAAATCAATTTTACCTGCTAATAATTACAAATGCACTAATTCGTCAGAACAACCTAATATTCAGTGGTTTATATGGCGAACCAATTAAGCATATTGTTTTTAGTTTAAATGAGACCTGGTTTACTCTTGTTTTTTGTCTGCTTAAGTCTAATGGAGGAGGGTAATCTGATGATCAGGATGCAATTTAACAGAAGGTTTTTTAAAAAATTCTTGCAAAATTGTTCAGAACTATCGTTCACCCTTTTAAAATGCGAAGTCTGTCATGAAAAAAACTATTAACAAAAAAATATTGCAATATGGTTCAAAACTATCGTTCACCCTTTTAAAATGCGAAGTCTGTCATGAAAAAAAACTATTAACAAAAAAAATATTGCAATATGGTTCAAAACTATCGTTTACCCTTTTAAAATGCGAAGTCTGTCATAAAGAAATTAACTTTTAACAAAAAATACTTGCATATTGAAAAAAAATTCCTGTAATTGTAAAAAAACAAAAAAATTTGTTAAAAACCCTAAATATCGATTAAACAAAAACATTTTACCACTTGTTATTAAGATTATTCTTCAGACAAAAACTAAAGCCAATTGCCAGGAGATATTTTATACTATAATTAAGCCCAACATTATTTGAATAAAAACCAACTATTAAATTCAAAACAGCTCAGCAATGTCATTTATAATTAGTTTAAGACCAGTTAACAATAATTTTTTTGGATATTCATCCAGTAATGGAACAGATAAATAAACATTAACCAAAAAATTCAACTATGAGAAAAAAACTGCTTTTAAGTTTCATGCTATTGATGTCTTTTGGCATCATGGCGGTGTATGGACAACAGATCAGGGTCACCGGCCAGGTAACATCAGCCGATGACGAGATGCCAATTCCTGGCGTTTCTGTATCTGTTGTTGGCACAACCATCGGAACAATCACGGATGTTGACGGCAATTACTCGATCGATGTCCGTTCCGAGGATGATGTTCTGAGATTTTCCTTTGTAGGAATGGCAAGAAGGGACATCATGGTAGGTGATCAGAGAGTGATAAATGTTACTCTCGAACCGGAACTGGTTGGACTTGACGAAATAGTGGTGGTAGGTTACGGCACGCGCCTTCGCTCCGAACTTACCGGTTCAATAGCTTCTGTTCGTGCAGATGATATTGCAGGTACCACCCAGCCCAGTTTCGAGTCAGCTATCCAGGGGCGTGCTGCAGGAGTTCATGTTGTTGGTGCAACCGGAAAGGTTGGACAGGCTGTAAAGATGAGGGTGCGTGGTGTATCTTCGATTTCGGCTGCAGGAGAACCCCTGTATGTAATTGACGGGTTCCCTGTTACTCAGGATAATCTGGGACATGGGGGAAATGAACCATTGAATCCCCTTGCAGATATCAACCCGGCAGATATTGAATCAATAGAGGTTCTGAAGGATGCTTCTGCAGCAGCCATTTACGGAGCCCGTGCAGCCAACGGTGTTGTACTGATCACAACTAAAAGAGGCCGTGATGAGGCAACAAGGTTCAGTTTCAACGTTCAACAGGGCTTTAGTGACCCTGCGAACAAGGTGGGATTCCTCGACAGGGACCAGTACCTTGAGCTTTTCTATGAAGCTTTTGATAACAGAATGGCTCTTGGCTATTCTCCCCCCTGGGGGATCTCCGATCCGGATGTTATACTTGATATCCTTTTCCCCTTCCGGGACCATGAATCGCAGCCAAATGTGAACTGGGAAGACCAGGCGTTCAGGACAGCGAACCATCAGCAGTATGACCTGTCTGTTCGGGGCGGAACGGAAGCAACAAAAATTTATTCCTCACTTGCATGGACAGATCAGGAGTCGATACTCAAAGGCAACTCATTTGACAGGGCAAGCGGCCGGATAAATGTTGACCATGCGCCATCTGACAGGGTTAGTCTCGGTGTGAATCTTTCATTGACAAGGACACGCCATTTCAGGGTGGCAAACGACAATGCCTTTGCAACTCCTTTGCAGATGGTTGCATTACCGCCACTTGATCCTACGCACATACCAGGGACCGATCCACCCGAGCTAAACCGTAATACTCTTTATGATAACGGTTTGTTGCCGCTGAAGTACAATACTGAAGATACTGAAATATTCAGGAATGTCGGTAATATATTTGTAAACTATCACATTCTGCCTCAGCTTACTTTGAGGGCTGACATGGGTATTGACATACTTAACCACAGGGATATTATGTACAGGGGCAGGCTGACAGCAGACGGGGGACCTGACGGTTTCGGTTATGACCGTACGGTAACACGCAAAAACTTAACAACCAATACATATCTTACCTACGATAACAATTTTGGTAATTTTGATTTTAATGCTGTCGGTGGCACCAGCCTCCAGTATGTTGAAACCGATTTTGCATCAATATCTGCAAGAGGGTTCCCGAATGACAATTTCAGGCGTATTGCAAGTGCAGCAGATATTACAGGTGCATCAAGTTCAGGAACAAAGTTCAGTTTCTTATCCTACTTCCTGAGATCGAATATTGTTTATGACGGCAGATATATTCTGGCACTCAGCGGAAGGATAGACGGCTCATCCCGTTTCGGGGCTGATAACCGTTACGGCTTTTTCCCTGCAGCTTCAGCTGGCTGGATCATTTCAAGGGAGGATTTCATGGCAGGCATGCCAACAATCAGCTTTCTTAAGCTGCGCGCAAGCTGGGGATTAACAGGTAATGCTGAGATAGGCGATTTCAGCTCACGCGGCCTCTATTCCGGAAGCAACTATGCCGGACTCCCGGGTATGGTGCCGACAAGCATTCCCAGTCCCGAACTGCAGTGGGAAACAACCTCACAGTATGATATAGGTATAGACTTCGGTTTATTTGACAACCGCATAACAGGTGAAATTGACTATTATCACAAGAAGACCGAAGATATGCTGCTGAATGTTCAGATCCCTGCAACAACAGGATTTACAACAATTACCAGCAATGTGGGTGAAATGGAAAACAAGGGATGGGAGTTTGTTTTGAATACAGTCAACCTGTCAGGCGACTTCACATGGAACACCGATTTCAACATTGCCTTCAACAGAAACAAGGTACTTAACCTTGACGGACAGATAATAGGCGTACGCTGGAGGGCAATGGAAGGCTATCCTATTGGAGTTTTCTGGATGCCCAAATTTGCAGGGGTTGACCCCGATAACGGGGATGCGCTTTTTTATACGGACGATACCCGGACTACCACAACTAACAACCTTGCCGCGGCAGCCGATCAGGTAGTTGGAAACCCCAACCCCGATTTTATTGGCGGGTTAACCAACACCTTCAGGTACAGGGGATTTGATTTAAGTGTCCTGGCTCAGTTCGTGTACGGCAACGACATTCGTAACGGCGGACACATGTGGCAGGCTGAATCTTTTGCCACGTTCGACAACAAGATCAGATACCTTTACGAAAACAGGTGGCAGCAGCCGGGTGACATAACGGATGTGCCCCAAATGAGGTTAGGTGTGGGCAACGGATACGGACTATCTTCAATGCAGGTGCATGACGGTTCCTACCTGAGAATAAAGGATGTTACATTCGGTTACACACTTCCGAGGAGCTTTGTTCAAAGGGCAAATATATCAAATGCAAGGATCTATGTAAAAGGATTGAACCTGCTCACTTTCACCGACTATATCGGTTGGGATCCCGAAGCCAACTTTACTGGTACCGGTCCGGGCAGCCAGACAATGAACCTTACGCAGGGGTATGACTTCTACACTGCACCCCAGCCAAGGACTATAACACTGGGTGTTAACATTGATTTTTAATCTAAACAAAATTAAACAGAACAGATATGAAAAAATTTAAATATATAGCAATACTGGCTGTTTCAGTATCCATGCTGCTCTACTCATGTGATGACTTCCTTGATGTAGAGCCCCAGCAGTCTGTCAGCGCCGAAACTGTCTACAATGATCACGAAGGTGTGATCAATGCAATTAACGGCGCATGGGCAAGAATGGGAAGCAGTGCCTTATTTGCAGGGACCAGTATTTTCCAGTCCGATCTGCTTGCAAATAATGATGACATTGAATGGATAGGCACCTTTATCGGCCACCAACAGATGTTTGAAAAGAACCTCAGTATTACTGACGGCAACGTTTCGGGCAAATGGAGCGTAAGCTATGATCTTATCAATATTACCAACAATGTGCTTGCAAACCTTGATGTTGTAAACCCCGGCCAGCAGGAGAGGGTAGAGGGAGAAGCCAAGTTCCTCAGGGGTGTTATTTATTTTGAACTGGTAAGGTTCTATGCCCGGCATTATGGTGCAACAGCCGATAATTCACATCCTGGTGTGCCTATTGTTCTGACACCGACTATAGGAATAACAGAAGATAGTTATCCTCCAAGGGCAACTGTGGCAGCAGTTTACGATCAGATCCTGAATGACCTGGGCGAAGCGAAAGCTATTCTTGCTCCGGGTGGTTATGGAAGCAACGCAGGGCGTGCAACCAGCACCAACACCAGTGCTTTCCTGGCAAGGGTTTACCTTTCCATGAAGGACTGGGAGAGTGCAGCAGAAGAGGCAACGATAGTTATTAGTCAATTCGGCGGAGCTTCTGCACTTCACAGTAACCCGCGCAGTGCTTTCAATAACGATAGCTATACCCCGGAAGATGTATTTATGATACGTCAGGATGCAACAAGCCATGCAGGATCTGCAAATACAGGCATTGGCACCTTTTTTGCCAGCCTTCCCGGCTACGGGCGTGGCGATGCTTACATAACATCTGCCCACAGGGCTAAATATGAGGAAGGCGACCTGCGCAACACCTATATTGAAGATCCGGACATAATGACAATTGCAGATGTGCCGGCAATGTTCTACAGGGGTGTGGGCACGGATGCAGGCAACACGATGACTGCAAAGTGGGGCAAATGGGATGCCAACATTCCGGTTATAAGGCTTGCTGAGATGTTCCTTACAAGGGCAGAGGCAAACTATATGAAGGGAGGAGTCCCAATAGGTGCTGAACCACTTGATGATATTAATGTGATCCGTCAGAGGGCTGATCTGGAACCCCTACTCACAGTCGATCTCGATGACATTAAAAGGGAACGGAACCTCGAACTTGCCTTTGAGGGCCACAGGCTTCATGATCTGAAACGCTGGGAAGAGTCAACTTTTGATATTCTTGCGAATGAGGTGCCATTTGACTCACCCCGACTGGTGTTGCCGATACCCCAGAGAGAAATGGATGTCAACACCAACCTCGTGCAGAACGAAGGATACATTCAATAGTGGTTTTTTGATTATCTGACCTCTAAAAGGTTAACCAAAAGGGGCTGTCTCAAAAGGACAGCCCTTTTTGGTTTTTTTACTTTGATGCAAGATTAAGAAAAAAGCAAGAGAGGGAAGAGATTTTCATTCTTAACTTCAGGTTAAGAAAGTTTAACTTTTTTTAAAATCAATGTTGCAACGAATAATTCTTTGTTGCATCTAATGTATAGAATCGGAAAAACCCGAGCGTGAAAAAATAATGTTTCGGGGTCGCTTTATGAGTAACATTCATAAGTGCCAGGGGAGAGGATTTGTAACAGGGTCAGGGCAAAAAATCAAAATTTAATTATGGTTTGTCTTTACAAAATACATGGAATGATCTAACCTCATTTATAAAACCTTAAAAGGTTTGTATGAGGTTTTTTTATTTCTGAATTATTGTGCTGACATTCAATTGACTGACAGACTGAAAAGTGCTGCAGGCAATAATGTTTTTAGAAGAAAGGTAACGCTATTATTCCGCACTTAGTTTCAGGGATAATAAAGTGAATTACCGATTTATTATTAACCCATAAAAAAGATCTATTATGAGGAAAAAACTGTTATCAGTAATTCTGCTCTTTACAGTTGCAGGATTTACTGCAGCTATTTCGCAGATCACGGTAACGGGGACCGTTACCTCAGCAGAGGACGAAGAACCGATACCGGGCGCATCTGTTTCAGTAAGGGGTACTACGATCGGAACGGTGACCGATGTTGACGGCAACTATACGATTGAGGTGCCTTCCGAGGAGTCTGTTCTCAGTTTCTCCTTTGTTGGTATGGAAAGCAGGGAGATAATGGTGGGAGACCAGAGAACGATAGATGTTGAACTGGAGCCCGATGTGGTTGGCCTTGACGAGGTTGTTGTGACCGGCTACGGGGTTCAGCGCAGGAGAGACCTTACCGGGTCGGTTTCATCAGTCCGCTCCCGGGATATTGAAGGGATGCCTGTGTCAAGTATCGAAAGGGCTATCCAGGGACGTGCAGCAGGAGTACAGGTGTCTGCATCAGACGGTGTCCCCGGCGGCGACGTATCGGTTATAGTCCGCGGTATGGGATCATTTGCCGCCAACAGGCCGGTATGGATAGTTGATGGAGTTGAGGTTGAGTCGGGCGGCCTGAGCCGCAGGTCTGAATCTGCCAGCATACTTTCGGCACTGGATTTTAATGATATAGAGTCAATTGAGGTGCTCAAGGATGCTGCCGCCACCGCCATATATGGTGCACGCGGAGCCAACGGTGTTATTATTGTGAATACCAGGAGAGGCGAGGCCCGCGACAGGACAGATTTCAATTTTGAACTTCAGCGTGGCTATACTACCCCCCACCGGCAGATGCCTGTAATGGACGGGCCGCAGTGGGCACAGTACGATTTTGAAAGGTATGTTAACCGTTATGGATTGGAACATGAAACTACCCAGAGCCGTATCCAGTCAGGTGTTGACAGGGGCTGGTATGAACTTGGAGAGGACGGTCAGCCGGATTTCAGCACTACACCCCATTACGACTGGCAGGATGCTGCATTCAGAACCGGAAATATCACGGAAGCTCGCCTTACCGCAAGGGGAGGAAGCGAAACCACAAGGTTTTATGCAGCTCTTTCGCATAACAGGACTCAGGGTCATGTTATTGCATACGATTTTGACAGGAGCAACTTCAGGCTGAACCTCGACCATGATGCAACTGACGATCTCAGGTTTGACATGCAGGTTAGTGCCGGTCTTACCAACCAGTATACTACCCGTCTTGGAGGTGCATGGTCAAGTCCGGTAAGGGCAGGCCCGGGTATCCCCCCGATAAACCCCATTTATACATGGCAGGCGGAGGAAGCCGGCATTCTTGATACAGGAGAAGATCACCGGGGCTTTTGGAATGCTCCCAGGGGTATATTCGGTGCATATCCGGCGCACTTTATCAACAGCGCGGAACTTGACCACAATATTGCAAACAACCTGAAGACTGTTCTCAACCTTGGTGCAACCTACGATTTTTCAGATCATCTTTCCTACCGCTTTGCATTTGGTGTTGACTACAATCACAGTGATGATGAGCAGTGGCAGGACCCAAGGGCAAGTGACGGTTATGCCGTAAACGGAAGGCTGTATGACTATGAAACAACAATTTACGCTATACAGACCACACAGACCCTTAACTTCAACAACGTATTTGCTGATGTACACGAGGTAAGCGGTGTTGCAGGTTTTGAGACATGGGAGCGCATCTACAGGAGCACTTCGGTTATAGGTGTAAACTTCCCCAATCCCCATATGAATGTTATTAATGCCGCTGCCGAGGCAACCTCATGGGGAGGAACCGAAACCGAAAGGGCGCATATGGGTCTGTTCAGCAGGTTGAATTATACCTATGACGACAGGTATATGCTTACCCTTACCGGCCGCTATGATGCCAGCTCACGCTTTGGGGCACGCAACAGGTGGGGTTTCTTCCCTGCAGTTGCACTTGGCTGGAGACTTTCATCGGAGCCTTTCATGGCCGGTATCGACGATATCGATAATTTGATGGTAAGGCTCAGCTACGGTACTTCCGGTTCGGATGCTGCAGGAACCTATGCTGCACTTGGACTCTGGAGCGGAGGAACCCAGTACAGGGGTGATGTAGGTGTATATCCCACACAGCTTCCCAATGAGTACCTTACATGGGAGCAGAGTACCACTTTGAACCTTTCGACCAGTCTTACCGCTTACAGGGGCAGGCTGAACCTCGACTTTGAAGTTTTCAGGCGCTGGCAGAACCAGTTGCTGCTTGACAGGCCGCTGCCCCAGAGTACCGGCTGGTCAGGCATAACCGAGAACATAGGTGAAATAATGAACGAAGGTATTGAAGTAACGCTCAATACTGTGAATATCGATAATGAAAACTTCCGCTGGAGCACAAGTCTCAACTTTGCTTACACCGACAGCGAGATACTTGAGCTGCTTCCCGGACAGGACTGGTTCAGTGCACGCCGTCATGTTGGCCGTTCTGTACAGGACAGGTACATGCAGGGAGTGTGGGCAGGAGTCAACCCTGCAGACGGAAGACCGATGTATTACGATGAAAACGACAATATTACATACCAGCCTTCATTTGATGATGGAAGGTGGTTCGGGCCTGAAGTACCACCATGGTACGGTGGGCTGACAAATGATTTCGAGATAGGCAACTTTGCTGCTTCGATTTTCTTCCAGTATTCGGGAGGCGGAAGCAGGTACCTTTCGGATGCAAGGTTCTGGTATTTCGGTACAGGTGACAGGAACCAGTTTTCAAGGGTGATAACCGACAGGTGGGAAGAACCCGGCCATATCACCGATACCCCAAAACCCGTACTTGGAAACGTATATCCGGGCAGTGTACGCACACCCAACACGTACGGTTCGCACATGTTTGAAAGGACTGACTATATCCGCCTGAAGGATCTGACCTTATCCTACACAATACCAAGGGCTGTTGTTCAGCGTTTTGGTGTGGAGAACCTCCGGATATTTGCCCGCGGAACAAACCTTTATACGTGGACTGATTACCGTGGAGCTGATCCTGAATTTACAGGAACTGACTTTGGTACATATCCGCAGGGATCGTCGATTACTTTCGGAATAAACACCAATTTTTAACAATTAAAAAGAACAGATATGCGTAAATACAATATTATATTATCCATTCTTTTCATGACCGGTCTGCTTATTGGCGCAACCTCATGTGAAGATTTCGTGGAGAGGTATCCCCGCGCCTCCATGGCTGCTGAGCTGGCCATGGCGGACATTGAGGGTATAGAGGCCACACTGACAGGCACCTACAACCGCATGCAGGGTGGCACCTACAACCACCGCGAGATGAACCTTGTTGGTGAGCTGCTCTCAGACCAGATGGAGATAGCACAGACAAATGCCGGACGCCTGGTTCAGCATCCCACAAACCAGGAGGGAGCAGGATTCGGTATATGGGGTGGACGTTACAACGATATCAACCGCCTCAACTCGATACTTTATTATATTGAGGATGTTGAAGGTTCCCAGGGCAGGATAGAACGCGCCAAGGGTGAAGCCCATGCAATGCGCGGTTATATCTATTTTGACCTTCTGAAGATATATGCACGTCCTTATCTTCACAGGGCACCGCTTGTCCAGGGTCAGGAACTTGGCGTGATCATCAAGACATTGCCTTTCCTTGGTGTAGATGAAACCACTTTCGCTGAGAGGGGTACGATTGAGGAGGGCTACCAGCTTGTTCTGGACGATTTCACCACTGCCCTGGGTTATCTTGAAGGCAATGACAGGCAATACCCGTTCTATTTCACCGAGATAGCAGTAAAGGCATTGCTTGCACGTCTTCACCTTTTCATGGGTAACTGGCAGCAGGCGATAGACTATGCAGAGGATGTAATAGCTGAGGCGCCTAACGGACTGGTAGATGCGGAAGACCGTGAATCTTACCTGACTGTTTTTGCGGACGCCCCGGGTGCGGAATCCATCTTCGAGCTGGCCTTTACTGCGGCCGACAGGCCTGGCATGAATACCAGCGTTGCCGGTATGGCTTCATACTTCCCCGAGGTAGGACAGGGATACGGCGATGTAATACTTCGCCAGGACCTGGTTCAGTTGCTTGATGCATACGGTGCTATGGGTCATCCTGCAGGAGAAATGTACTATGTCAGGGAGAAGGGCGGACAGATGTGCCCGTTCCAGGACAAATACTCCAGCTACCGCGGTGAAGCAAACTGGGATGATATAAAAATGATAAGGATGCCGGAGATGTATTTCATTGCAGCCGAAGCCTATGCTGAGCTGGATCAGCTTGACAATGCAATAGATATGCTTCAGATACTGCGCGACCACCGTGGCATGAGTGATGTGCCGATTGAGGTTGACAACAAGGATGATTTCATTGACCTGTTGCTGACTGACAAGAGGGTTGAGTATTTCAGCGAGATGTCTCACCGCTGGTTTGACCTCAGGCGCAGGGGAATGGATATTCCCAAAGGTATCCCGGGAGTTGATGCGGGAGACCCGCTGGATTTTGAAGATTACAGGGTTGTTGAACGCATCCCCGTATCGGGCGAGGTTGAATCAAATGAAAACGTCATCCAGAACCCGGGCTACTAATTTTTTAAAAACTATTAAACACAGATAATATGAGAAAATTCAT
>PUMT01000131.1 GCA_003551495.1 Bacteroidota bacterium | reverse complement strand
GGAGGGGGGAAATGATAGTTGACTTTTTTGACAAGCTGTACCGTGAAACAGACCCTCTCATCAATGAGCGCTTTGAGGAATTTCTGACCGAACTGAATAAAATAATTGAATGATATTCTTTATTTTCCTCATCTCAAAAATGTATATTAGTCCTTTACGCCTGGGCTGCAACCTGATACAACTCATGGCTGACTGATTTCTAAAGTGTGGCAACAGTCTTGCAAGGTGAGGCCCAACCTGATACAGTTCCCTGCCTGTAGCACCCCCTCCAGCCTGGATAAACAGGGAAGTGTGGCAACAGACTTACACGGTGGGAATGTATCCCTGTTCGCCAAAAAAAATAGTAAACTCTCCGGTTTTTAAAAAATTTAATCAACTTTAAGTTATATTAGCATTTTGAATTTTTCATTTACACTTTTTCCCAAATAGCTGAAAGTGTGAATTTCAGTTTATAACCCAAACAACTTACCATGAAAAGAACAATACCATTTATTATTTTCCTGACGATTATTCTGGCAGCCGGTCTGTCAGCGCAGGAAAAAAAACCTCTTACCCATGACGATTATGACGGATGGAAGAGCGTTATGCGTCAACAATTTTCAGATAACGGAAGGTGGCTCTCCTATGAAGTGAACCCCCAGCACGGTGACGGATGGCTTTATATCAAAAACCTTCGCAATAACCAGCTTGATTCAGTTGCAAGGGGCAACAGGGCTTCTTTTTCGCCCGGATCAGATTACCTGGCATTCATTATCAGTCCGCAGACAGATGTGGTCAGGCAGGCCAGGGTTGATGGAAAAAGGCGCAATGAACTGCCCGGGGATTCTCTTGGGATAGTTTTGTTACGTGACATGTCGGTCACAAAGATAGAAGGTATCAGGTCGTTTGCAACGGCTGATACCGGACCGGACTGGATGGTTTACCATCTCGAAGCTGAAGGAAGCAATAACGCTTCAAAGCTGGTGGTGTTCAATCCCATGACCGGCGAAAAACATGAGTTTGCAGATGTAGTTGAATATTCATTTGCATCAAATGGCAGGTCGGTTGCCTTTATTCAGCAACAAAAAAATGAAGATACAGAACACTCATCAGTAAAGGTGTTCAATACCGGTACAAAAAGAACCGCAGAACTTATTGATGCAGAAGGTGTGGCTAAAAACCTTACCGTTTCTGAAAACGGGAGAAGATCTGCATTCATTTTTTCTTCAGATGAGGAAGAGCCTAAGGTGTACGACCTTTATCACTGGAAGGAAGGCGATAATAGGGCTTCGCTTGTTGCAGACCGGTCAACAGAAGGAATGCATTCAGGATGGAGCGTAAGTGAAAACGGCACACTTCGCTTCAGTGACAGCGGAAACCGCCTCTACTTCGGGACAGCACCAATTCCGCAGCCCGAACCTGAAGATACACTTTTAAGTGACGAAAAATACAGTCTGGATCTATGGCATTACAAAGACCCCTATATCCAGCCGCAACAACTTGTACAATTAAGGCAGGAGCAGAGGCGTACCTACACAGCCGTTTACCATGAAGGGCGAAGTGACATAGTACAACTTGGCGGCAAAAGCGTGCCCGAAGTGAGAACTTCCCTGGGAGGCGACGGCAATTATGCACTAGGAAGGTCAATTTTACCATATCTTAAGCAAAACTCTTTTGAGTCAGGTGAATATGCAGACATTTATCTGATTGACGTTAATTCAGGAGAGCGTACAATGGTTCTTGAGAAGCACCGCGGATCGGTTCATGGCTCCCGTACCGGTGATGCTCGCCTTTCAGAAGGAGGAAAATACATTATTTACTTCAGTCAGGCTGACAGCAACTGGCATGCAATGAATGCAGCCGATCAAACCTCACGGAATATAACCGCAGCAATACCTTATCCACTGCATGACGAGAACCATGACACTCCGGCTTTGCCCGGGCCTTATGGTATAGGCGACTGGGTGGAGGATGACCGTTATGTTTTAATATACGACCGTTTCGATGTATGGAAAGTGGATCCCAGCGGATCTGAGAGTCCTGTATCCCTTACAAACGGTTACGGAAGGGCAAACAACATTCGTTTCAGGGATGTTATGTTTGACAGGGATCAGAACTTTTATGGCCGCAGGGATGATGTAATGCTTTCCGCTTTTAATATGCAGAACAAGCAGAGCGGGTTTTACACTGTCAGGATGCACCGCCCCTCCAATCCGTCAATGATAGTGATGGACGAGGTTCGCTACTTTACACCTATGAAGGCAAAGAATGATAACCTCATTGTCTGGCAGCGCAGCACATTCAGCGAATACCCCGACTTGTGGGTGAGCAATATGCGCTTCGCAAATGCAAGGAAGGTTTCAAATGCCAATCCACAGCAGTCGGCCTACAGATGGGGTACAGCCGAGCTGGTTGAATGGAAGTCGTTTAACAACGACAAACTTCAGGGCATACTTTATAAGCCCGAGGGTTATGACCCGGATGGCAAGTATCCGATGATTGTTTACTTTTATGAGCGCATGTCGCAAAACCTTTACAGGTATTATACACCCTCTCCCGGAGGAAGTCCGAGCATAAATGTGAGCTACTATGTAAGCAACGGTTATGTAGTGTTTGTACCAGACATCAATCCTTACATTATCGGGTATCCCGGACACACTGCATACAATTCTATCGTGAGCGGAACCAAAATGATTCTGAACAACTACAGCTTCATTGATCGCGAAAGGATCGGATTATCGGGACAAAGCTGGGGAGGCTACCAGATAACTTATCTTATAACCCAGACAGATATGTTTGCTGCGGCTGCTGCAGGAGCGCCCGTAAGTAATATGTTCAGTGCATACGGAGGTATCCGCTGGGCAAGCGGTATGAGCAGGATCTACCAGTACGAGGAGACCCAGAGCCGTATTGGCGGCAATATTTGGGAATATCCTTTAAGGTATCTTGAAAACTCACCCATTTTCTTTGCAGACAAGATCAACACACCATTGTTCATGATGCACAATGACGATGACGGTGCAGTACCGTGGTACCAGGGAATTGAGATCTTCATGGCGCTCCGCAGGTTGGACAAGCCGGTCTGGATGCTCAATTACAATGACGAGGCGCATGGAGTGAGAAGGCGTCCCGGCAGGGTTGACCTGACCATAAGACTCCAACAGTTCTTCGATCATTACCTTAAGGACGAACCCGCACCCGTATGGCTTAAGTATGGAATACCCGCCATACAGAAAGGAATAATTGACGGGCTGGAACTGGTGGAGTAGGAGTTTGTTATTAACAATCTGATTCAGTTTAATTATTCCGGTAACTGATATGCGAATCAGATTTCCCAATAATTCACCACACATAATATTAAAAATCCCTTCCGGATATACTTTGCCGGAGGGGTTTTTTTATCTTTCATTTTCAATATCGCACCTTATGCTCACCAATACTCTTTTGACCCCCTCTCTGATTTTTTCTGCAATTATTCTTATTATTACACATCAGTATAAAAAAGTAAACTAAAAATTTAGTTGCGATGCGGTTTAAAACAATAATTATTTTAGCTGTATATTTTTTTATTTTAACTCCAAAAGCTTCATCTACTCAGAATATTGAAGTTGATTTTTACGGATATGTATCATTCAGTCCTTTCTTTGATTCAAGGCAGGTGGTAACTGCACGCCAGGGGCTTGTGCTGTTGTACCCTCTTAATGAAGACCTTGATCCTTCAGGAAATGACCTGAATGGAGTGTCAGGATTCAATTTTCCAGTAATAGATTCTCGACTTGGACTTAATGTTGGAAGTTATGAGTTTCTTGGAGCCAGGACAACCGGAAGATTTGAGGTGGATTTCCTGGGAACAGGCGGCAGTTATTTCAATATGTTAAGGCTCCGGCATGCATTTATAATGCTGGAATGGGAGAAGGCTTCCCTGCTGGCCGGACAATTCTGGCATCCAATGTTTGTAATTCAATGCTATCCAAACTCCGTTTCCTTTGCAGGCGGGGTGCCTTTCCATGCACTCAACAGGGCGCCTCAGATTCGTTTAACATATAATGAAGGAGGATTGGGTTTAAGTGCAATAGTGCTAACCCACAGCGACTTTGCATCATTGGGGCCATCAGGGCCATCCGGCACATACCTCAGCAACAGCGGCCTTCCCGAAACCCTTATCCAGGTTGTCTATTCCGGCGGGAACGCTCTTATCGGTGGTACAGCAGGATACCAGATATTAAGGCCAAGGACTGTTACCGCTGAAGGGTACAGCACGAATGAAAAGATGGGCAGCCTTCAGGCGAATATATTCTCCACATTGTCATTTTCACCATTAACCCTAAAGCTCCAGGCCAACTACGGCCAGAACAACAGTCACCTTGTAATGATGGGAGGTTACGGCGAAACTACACAGCTTGATCCAGAAAAAGGAATATACGGTTATACAGGAATTCATGCACTTTCGGTATGGACTGATCTTGAAACAAATGGTACTCCCTTCAGGGCCGGCTTATTTGCAGGATACTCCCGAAACCTTGGTTCAGAAGAAGCAATAACAGGCGAGGTCTGGGCAAGGGCAAGCGATATTGCCCGAATGTACAGGGTATCACCCAGGGTTATTTACGCCCCCGGCCAGGTATCTTTCGGAGCTGAGCTTGTTTACGACATTGCAGCCTATGGTGAACCCGACAACAGGTTCAGGTTCACGGAAACCAAAAACGTCTCCAATATACGAGCGTTAATTTGTATGAAGTATAGTTTTTAAAGGTGCACCTTTAACTTACAGCTTCTGATTTTTCGTTGGCCTATTACCCTAAATGCTTTCTGCCGGTTGCATTTTTATAGATAACCTCAAGTTTCTCCCTGATAATTAAAAAAATTACCAAAAAGAAACTGGCGATCAATGAAAAAGATATTGCGTTTGATAAACCAAAATCAAGTAACCAGATAAGGAATATTGTAGATATAAGAGCAAAAACCGGAAAAACAATCAAAACTCTTTTCCACCAAACTATCAAAAAATTTTCATTCAATATTTCCCTGTCTAGCACCAGCATCATTAATAATAATACTATAAGCGAAGAAAAACCAATTGATTTTGATAAATCAGAATCAAAAATATAAGCATAAGAAGCGAAGAATAAAACGAGGAAAACAAAAACAAGCTTCAATAAAGACCAGACAGCCAACCCGAAAGGCTTTAATTTAGATCTGAAAGCTTCATCTAAGATTATGGAAAAAAGCACAGTAAAGAAACTCGCCGCTAATGAAATTAATATTGCCCTTGAGAATCCTGCATCAAGTAATATTAATGTCATTATTAAAAAAATAACGGCAAACACCGGAAAAACAATTAAAGCTCTTTTCCACCAGCTTAATTCAAAGAAATTTTTCAACATAACCATAATAATTAGTCCTCTTCCATTATATTTTCAGCTAAAGCATAAGCAAGTGATCCAACCAATGCCCCTTTTCCAAAAGTATAGCCGGCTGCAGCAAGTGCCCCTTTTGGACCACCAAGTACCAGGCCGCCGACTATAGTCTTGTACATACTCATACACCCAACTACCCCACCAGCAGCATCAGCTTTAGCAAGATCTCCCAAATATTCCCAGTCTATAGCTGAGATTTCACCTTCTTTTTCTTCTTTAGTAAATGTTTTATGTGAATCTTCAAGAATCTCAGTCCATGATTTTAAAGAACTCAAGCCGACAGAAATCATATTGTTAATGATAAAAAGTTCCAGGTTATTGACTTCATTACTTGCTTGTGCTGAAACATCATTCAATTTTTTCTCAACCATGAAGAAGTGTTTTTCAGGACATGTATAATCTGATCCCACACTTAAAATATCTGCAATTTTATTGGTAAAAGGCTCAATTTTATCGAAAGACAATTCCTCAGAATTATATTCCTCTGATGATTTCAATCTATTGGAAATTGAGCTAAACCAATTATCATCATTCGCAATTAACATATCGAAGTATGGATAAAGACTATTTACAGGCGACTCATTTAATGACGATTTAATATCTACAGTTTCAAAGCGCCATTCTTTCTTTTCCATATAACCGGAAACAGCATCAAAAATATGTTCCAAATTGAAATCATTATCAGAATTGGTTATTACTCCGATTTCATGTACCCCTTTTTCAAGATATACACGATGAAATTTTTCAACATCTTCGATAATAACTTGGGCTAGTTCATGATATTCATCGTCATATAGTTCATCCTGATTCAAATTATACTTTTGACAAGAATAATTGAATAGAATAATTGTTGCGCTTGTAGAAATAACAGCAAAAACTATTTTTTTCATAATCTTTGAAATTAAATTTAACAAAAAAAAGCCTCAAGAATTTGTTTCCCTTTAATTTTGAAAATTAAATTCGGTTACTCTCTTTTTTGATGTCGATTTTTCACTTTCACATACTCGACTTTGGATTGTTAGTCCTTTTCAAACAATTATTTATTTTGAAAATGACGACTTAGCAGAAAAAAGACAGTGTAATGTTCTGGAAATATGTTGATTAACCTTTATTTGATAATCATTATTCAAGTTATTAAAAATTCTAAAAACAGGAATCAAAAATTCGAAGAAATTTTAAAAAAATTTATGATTTGCTTATAAATACTATATATTCAAAAATAAATTTTTATTTGGTCTGAATAAAAAAAATTTGTCGAAGTCTGGGCAAGGGCAAGCGATATTGCCCGAATGTACAGGGTATCACCCAGGGTTATTTACGCCCCCGGCCAGGTATCTTTCGGAGCCGAACTTGTTTACGACATTGCTGCCTATGGTGAACCCGACAACAGATTTAGGTTCACAGAAACCAAAAACGTCACCAATATTCGCGCGTTAATTGTATTGGCCCCTTAAATCATCGGACATAAATATAGATTAAAATCTATACTTTTATGATGATGAAAAAAAGAACATTTACAAAAGAAGAGAAGCTTCGGATAATTAAGGAAGCCTCTCTTAACAACATACAACCCTTATCCGGTTAAATACTACCGGTTTCTGCAAGCACCCAGATTGTTAGCAGTATAAAGGATGATGCCAGCCAAATTTTATTGGGCAATTTATACTGTTTTTTCCCGAAAATAAGTACCTGTGTGGTTAAGAACAGAATAGCGTTAATCCATGCAATTTTCATCAAAGTATTGACAGGACTGATTATAAAATATACAATCAATGCAACTGATGCCAATACTACAACTATTTTCAGAATGGTATGATAATTCATTCGTGCAAATGAGTTAAATTAAAATAATATTCTAAAAAGCTATTATGCAAGTCAATTATGTACATTACTTTTTGCCGCATGCCACCCGTGTTTGTTAATCTTTTTGTCTGTCTAAGACCGATGGGCTTTCATAATGTTAAATTCTGCCGGTTTCTACAAGCATATTTATTGAAAATAAACCGACCGATATAACAAACCAGGCAAGAATCAGAAATCTGTATTTTTTCTTGTTGAATAAGTACAATTGAACTGTCACAAATGTCATAAAATTAACAAGTGCAACTTTCGATAGGATACTAACAGGTCCAGAAATAACATAAATAATAAAAGCTGCAGCTATTAAACTGGCTATAAACCTGAAGATTTTAAAAAAATTCATAAAGCGCCTCTTTTAAAAATACTTTAAGTGGCAACAGACAGAACCATCAAAAGTATACTTAACAAAAACCAGATCAAATTCAATATTTTAAAATAAACATTCTGGGTATAACGGAGATATAGTTGCGCAATAGCCCAGAAGATAAAGTTGATAGATGCAATCTTATCTGTAGCTGGCAAAGCGCTTAATAATATTTTAATAATGAGAAAAAATGATGCTCCTAAAACAATCACTTTCAGTACAAAATAAAACTTTTTATCAAATTCCGGTACAACCTTTTTTTCAACAATTTTCATCAATTTCTTTTTTTGGTTATAGAATGAATAAGAACATTATTATAATAATGACAACTGTAACTCCTGGTATGGCATATTTCAATAGTGGCGGCCTCTTACTTCTTTTAAACATTTTGTATCTATATATGAGGCTTAATATGGCCAGTGGCGGTAAAGCAATGAAATAACCGGAAAGCTCGAAAGTGCCGGACAACATAATAATAGCTACTGATAGAAGAAAAAGCGAGTCCATTAGAGCAAGGAAAACCATATAAGGGCTGTCAAGTATATTTTTATTCTTCAGCATATCTAATAAAAGGTAGGCTGCAAGGGGCGCAAGTGCTAATAATCCATAGTTTTCCATCTTTTACAGTGTATAATATTACAACTTTCAGGTTTCAGCAAAAATTAAGGAAGCGAACAACAGGATTGTTATGATGTACCATACAATGTTTAAAGGCTTCATCCTTTGGGCTTTTTCCTTTATGTAAAGCTGTACTGTAATAAATACAAAAAAATTGACCATAGCAACTTTGAATAGAATGGTCAAGGGACTTATTAAGATGTAAATAATAATTCCTGCAGAAATTAACGTTAAAACTGATCTGATAACCGCTAAAATTTTTATATTTTTTTCTTTTGCCATTCTTAGCTTTGGTGCCTGAAATTACTTAATATGCTTAATTCAAGATATTCAATTCCTCGAAGTATTAAAATTGCCACGTTTATTTTAAATATTGCTGAGAGCCTTACTGACCCGGGCAATTCCTGAGTGTAATACTTCATAATACACAAATAAATATCTGTTGAATTATAAAAAAACAGCCAGAACCTAAAGCGCCCCTAATCCCGACTTTTTTATTCAAGTTACAAAAAATTTGATAAACAGCAACAATCGGATTGGTTGCAGTGTGAGGCTCACCAAAAGCAATAAGCGTATCAATTAGATTGTGAGGCGTGAAAGGGATGTGCAATAAGTTGAACAAGGGAGGGGCGGGCTACTGAAGGGAGTAATCCCAGTCCTTCCAGACAGGCTCGTACCCTTTGGAGCGGATCACCCCGGCAAACTCACCGGGGCTCCGGTCGTCGTGCTCCTCGAACTGCTTCAGCGACCCTTCCGACGAAGAGTAGCCGCCGGGCTGGGTTTTGGAGCCCGCACTGATTGAGGTTATCCCAAGCTGAAAGACGTTGTCGCGGAACTTCCTGCTCTCCCTCACGGAAAGTGAAAGCTCCACCTCCTCGTCGAGTATCCTGTAGGCAGTGATAAGCTGAAGCATCTCCCTGTCTGTTACCGGATGCAAAGGGGAGAAGGAGCCCGCATGAGGCCTCAGCCTGGGGAATGAGATGGAATACTTTGTCTGCCAGTAAGTTTTTTCCAGGTACTTCAGGTGAAGAGCTGTAAAAAATGCTTCAGTGCGCCAGTCCTCCAACCCGATCAGGAACCCTATGCCGGTCTTGTATATCCCCGCCTTTCCCAGCCGGTCAGGTGTCTCGAGCCTGTACCTGAAATCCGATTTCTTCCCGGCAGGATGGTATATCCCGTAACTGTTCCGGTTATATGTTTCCTGGTAAATATACACCGTATGAAGCCCCATACCGATCAGCTCCCGGTACTCTTCTGTTTCTAGAGGCTGAACTTCGATTGATATAAGTGAGAAATGGGGCCGAAGCAGCTCAAAAGCACGCCTGAAATACTCCATGCCGCATTCGCGGGGTGATTCGCCCGTGACAAGCAGCAAATGCTCAAAACCGTATGATTTGATCACCTCCGCCTCTTTCAGTATCTGATCTTCGTCAAGCACAGTGCGGGGAAAATTGTTTTTCCTGTTGAACCCGCAATAGACGCAATGGTTATCACACTTGTTGGAAAGGTACAGTGGGATATACATCTGCACCGTTTTGCCGAAGCGTTTTTGTGTAATCTGTTTGCTCAATGAAGCCATCTGCTCTAGGTACGGTGAGGCGGCAGGGGAGACCAGCGCCTTGAAATCCTCCAGGTCAGGCTTTCTTTTGCCAAGGGCTCTTTCTACGTCCCGTGCAGTTTTGGAACAGATCGAGGAAGTGACCTCTTCCCAGTTGTATTTATTTAATTCTTCCGCAAAGCTCATATTTAAGGCGGTCTTATTATTCAATGATCATTGTTAAATTTAGCAGGAACGGTTTCAGTAATATCCCTGTTCCGGTTGCATAACGTTTTACGGGACTGTTTTCAAAGGATTTGCCGGGACGGTTTGCAAATTATAATGGAATTCTTACTCATCGAGAAAACCTGTTAGGGGACTGCTGGCTATGGCCTGCCGCGACACCTCTGGCATTCCCGATTCAAAGGCCATCCTGCCGGCTATGACGGCATGCCTGAAAGCTTCTGCAATGGCAACCGGATCGTCTGCAACTGCAATTGCGGTATTGACAAGTACAGCATCAACCCCAAGTTCCATAGCTTCCGCAGCATGTGAGGGCCTGCCTATACCGGCATCCACCACTACCGGAACATTGCTCTGCTCAACAATTATCTCTATGAAACGCCTTGTTTCAAGTCCCATATTACTCCCTATAGGCGACCCCAGCGGCATAACCGCAGCAGCACCCGCCTCTTCCAGCTTTTTGCAAAGGACGGGGTCGGCGTGCACGTATGGAAGCACTTTGAATCCCATTTTGGCCAGTTCTTCGGTAGCCTTAAGTGTTTCTTCCGGGTCGGGGAGAAGGTACCTGGGGTCGGGGTGTATTTCCAGCTTCAGCCAGTCCGTTTGCAGCGCCTCCCGTGCAAGCTGTGCTGCAAAGACAGCCTCCCTGGCCGTTCTTACACCCGATGTGTTTGGCAGAAGGTTTATATGGGGATGCTTCAGGTGCGACAGGATATCATCCATTTCGCTGTGAGCATCCACCCGTTTAAGGGCAACCGTTACCAGCTCGGACCCCGAAGCAAGCAGTGCTTTCTCCATCATTTCCGAAGAGCTGAACTTGCCCGTTCCCGTAAACAGTCTCGATTTGAATGTCTTCCCTGCTATAGTCAAATGTTGCATTGAAACAGTTATTAGATATTATTACAATTTTCCTGATTTGTTAATGGTCCTGATAAACTCCACTGTCATACCTCTTATATTGCCCGAAGAAGAGATTGCTGAAGATACGGCAACACCGTGAACACCTGTACCCAGCAGTCCGCTAACATCGCCTGTCCGTATGCCCCCCACAGCAATTATTGGAATCTTTATGCCGGCCTCCCTGCATTCGTTTATGATCTTTGAGTATCCCGCATTTCCCAGGATCGGACTCAGGAACTCCTTGGTAAGGGTGAACCGGAAAGGCCCTACACCAGCGTAATCGGCGCCGTTACGGTTCAGT
>PUMT01000268.1 GCA_003551495.1 Bacteroidota bacterium | reverse complement strand
TGCTTGAAGGGCGGAAGCCCGATCCGGACTTTACAAGGGCAATAGGATGCACGATAAAGTATGTGGAGGAATAAAAAAACCGGACCATAATCCGGGAATAATATTGCAGGGGTTGCCATGAAGGCCGCCCCTGCTTTTTTTAATCTTCAATTTTTATACAGCGGACAGAAAAGCCGGCTGCCCGGTGATTATCTGTTGTTATAACATTGGCTGAATCTGCATAAAGAAAATACGATTCCTGTGACTGGGGAGTGGTGCTCCAATAATAAGCAACATCACCGTCATTGCTCAACTTACCTTCATATTCACCCCGCTTACCAGCAGAAGGAAGCCTCAACGGTGAGTTAAACAGGTCCTCATGGGTGTTCCAGCCTGATGCTGCTTGCTGCCATTCATCTCTTGTGGGTACACGCCAGCCTTCCGGACAAGGATCGGCTTCGGTTCTGTTTTCTGCATCATCTGTCCAGCGGGTAACCCAGTCACTGTCAACGTTCCAGTCGTGAGGATAAATCTGTGAAACAATAAAATCGTCATGGCCAGGCTGGAACCCTGATAAAGTCTGGATATTTACAGTTGAACTGTTCCTCTGCTGGTGGCCATCATCCCGCCTGCCCCACTGAAACAAGTCGCCAAAAGCATCTTCATCATCTATAGATTCGGCAGGCCTGTCTGCTCCGAGATTACGGTCAAGCCAGATCCTGTTATTGTATTCTACTGCACCGTAAGTTAGTTCCCTGTTATTGTAGGTGAAGGTAACCGAATCAAGTACTTCAAGCTCCTTTGTTTCAAAAACCATTTCTTCTCCAAATCCCTTCCCCACACCATTTAATCCGTAAGCCACGACATAATAAGTGGTCTCAGGTACGAGGCCCTCTACCGTAGTGTTAAAAGCTCCTTTTCCTCTGCTACTGGAAACCTTTTCACCGGTTTCAAAAGGATCAGGATCTGTCCCAATATAAACGCCCCTTTCTGTTACCTGATTTCCTCCGTCATCACTTATATCTGCCCTTACTATAGCAGTTCTGCTTTCTATTTCAATTATCTCGATGGTGGATACTGCCGGCAGAATATCATTTGCCGTAAATCTGAGCTCACTTCCGTAAGCAGTACCGGCACTGTTGGTAGCAAAAGCCCTGACATAATATTCGGTGCCTTCCTGAAGTCCGTCAAGCTCTGCTGAAAAAAAACCTTCACCTGTCCCAGCAGATATTTTTGTTCCTGTTGTTTCAGTATCAGGTGAAGTGCCGTAAAACACACCTCTTTCAGTTACCAGAGAACCACCGTCATTTTTTACATTACCTTCCACTGTTACGGAAATGGGGGTAATATCAGTTACCCTTCCTGTTTCAATAAACGGCAATGCCCCACCGTTTTCATCTTTTCCACATCCGGCAAAATATGCAATAATTGTTACTGTTAAAGCAAACCAAAATAATCTTTTCAAAACCGTCTGTTTTTATATTTTAAAATTAATAACTCTATAAATTGTGAAATTATTATAAAGTTTTCAAAATAAGAAGAAAGATAATAATTTCCCTGTTCAGGAATAGTCTTTTGCAAGCACTCCGGCAGTTATTAAATCCTGGTTAAACAATATAACTGCGGGTTCTAAAAACCGGAAAATGGCATGATAAAAGAAATCTAGCTCCTTATCAACGGACAGGTAGAGCATCTGAAAGACCCTCCTATCTTTGCAGGCTCATCGTAATCGGCCAATTCGACCTGTTTGCCCATAGACCGGAGCATTTGGGCAATACTTGTATTCCTTCTTTCAACAACTATCACACCCGGCTCTATGGTAAAAGTGTTTACTGCCAGATTTTCCTGCTCCTTTGCATCAACTTCCAGAATCTCATACCCTGAAGAAATTGCCTTTATATTTTTTATCCCTTCCTTGTAAGCAATCGCGGTATTTTTGTCAATCACATTGAATACAACATCCAGATGCAGAAGTCCGGATTTAAGTTCAACAGGTACTACCCTGAACTTACCGGAAAAATTTTTCTCCAGCCAGCCTATACCCCGGTAATCGCTCCTGCTGCTGATCCCTGCATAAATTACCCCGTTGTCGATCACAATATCACCCCCTTCAATAATACCTTCATCTGCTATAAGTACGGGTGTGCTAACTTCTTTAAGCAACTGTTCCAGTCCGCTAACCTCCTCCTTCCTTATTTCTTCTTTCAGGCGGCATACAACAAAAGTATCGCCTGCCACAAAAGCTATATCCCTTGTATTTATCTGATTCGGGCATCCGGCAAGTTGTTCAGCCCAAATTATTTCCACTCCATATCGTTCCAGGACTTCTGCAAATCCTGACTGCTGCTCTGTAAGTTTATCCCTTTCCGGCGGATCATGCCTGTACCAATACTCCTGCGCCTTATTAATCGGTGGATGTGGGTAAAATACTCCTGCCCTTGCCATCAGCACCTTTTCCAGACGCCCGTATTCATTTTTCACCTGTAATTTCATTACCCGTTTATTTTGGTATAGACAGGTGAATATAAAAAAAATATTGAAGGGAAGATAGCAGTACAATCAAATCATTCTATCTCATCAAGCAGTGAACGCTCCCTGTCTCTTTCCTGACGGTCCCTGTAATCGTTGAAGCGGTATGTGAAGCCAAGGAACAATACCCTGCTCTCACTTCTGCGTGAAAGATCGGAAGTAAATGATTCACCGTGGGTATACATATCCATGCCCCGGGTTTTGAATACATCACTCAGCCGCAGGGATACTGTACCGTTGCCGTTCAGAACGTTTGTCCTTAACCCCAGGTCAAGATAATATAATGCATCCTGAATGCCCTGTCCTCCCTGCTGCTGGCAGCCTCCACCTCTTGTCCTTCCGGCTGTTACCTGCGGACTGTGATAATAGAAGCTGGCCTGCAGGTTGAACCTGTTCAGGAAAGTCCAGTTGGAAGTCATATTGACCATCCATGAATCACCTTCATGCTCCCAGTCGGGTAGCCTCTCATCTTCAAGGTGTGTATAAAAATAGCTTGCACTCCCGTTCATCCTCCACCATGAAGTTAAGGGATAATTCGCAACAAGCTCCACCCCATAGGATGTGCCGGATTGCAGATTCTGGAATGTGGTTTGTGTCCGGGGATTATCGCCACCCAAAAGGGTCATCTCCCTTGAGATTATATCTTCGGTTTTTCTGTAAAACAAGACGGCATTCAGCTCAGTACGGTTCTCAGAATAGCGGTACCCCAACTCGTAGGAATTGATATATTCGGGTTTCAGTTCCGGGTTCCCGAAACTAATGTTCATGGGATCACTGTAATTGACGAAAGGGTTCAGCAGTGATATGGCCGGCCTGTTTATCCGTCTGCTGTAATTAAGCTGCAGGGAGTTGTTGTCATCCATCAGGTATCTTACGTGAGCGCTGGGGAAAATATTAAAGAATGACCTGTCAAACTCTTCAGAGGTTATCCTTTGTTCAGCATCAGATGTGTGCTGTTCTGCCCTGATTCCGCCCTGGATCTGAAATTGGCCGGCAGAGATTGAATAAATACCGTAAAGCGAATTAATCATTTCACTGTAAACAAAATGGTTGGTGTAATCGGGGTTAATTTGCTGTTCACCTGTTCCACTCTCTATGTCAAAAAACCTGAAATCATCCTCCATATTACGGTAAATACTTTTCACACCTGTTTCAAAGCGGCTTCCTTCGCTTAAAGGGTGGGAATAGTCAGCCTGAAAGGTTAAAATCCTTCCGGGCGCAGAAGATTCAATATAACTCAGCTCCTGTGGCATTGAGGGATCGGATGGACTGACAGCCACATCCCTGTATGTGTCTCCGTCAGATACGGCATAAAACAGGTCAGCCACAAGCTCCCGTCCCTCCTGGTCGTAATCCCTTGTATAATTGAGGACATACTCCCTTGCAAAACCTTCAAACTGGCGCTCCATGGCGGTTGACATATCTCCCTCTTCGGGAAGGAAAAGATTTATCCGGGAATAGTTGCGCGGTCGTGTGTCGCGAAAATTAAACGTCCCCATAAGTGTAAGGGTGTTGCGGGAATCAATGAAAAAATCGGTGCCAGTCCTCAGGTTGTGAAAGGTTCCATCTCTGAGAAAGTCCTCATACTGGTGGATCTGGCGAAGGGTGTCTCCCTCACCGGTTATCCTGTCGCGGTCGGTTATGTTGAACCCCTCCATGCTGTGTATCCTGAAATCATAATTGCCGAAGAAATTCCACCTGTCCATGCGGTGATTCATATTCAGCGAGCCGTTATACTTGTCGCCTGTTCCAACATTTGCGGTAGCCATTATACCCGTACCCTGGTGTTGCTGCTTTTTCATAACAACATTTATTATGCCCGAAGTACCGTCAGGGTCATACCGTGCTGAAGGATTGGTGATCACCTCAATACGGTCAATCATGGTTGCAGGCAGCTGGTCAAGGCTTACCAGGTGGGAAGGTCGTCCGTCAACAAGTATAGTAACATTGGTGCTCCCCCTGAGGCTTACCCTCCCTTCGTAATCAACGGTCACAGAAGGCAGCGACTCCATTATTTCAAGAGCCGAACCCCCGGTTGTGCTCAAATCACGGTCAACCACAAAGACCCTCTTATCAAGGTTAAGTGTTAGCATTTCCCTTTCTGCCCTTATGGTTATATCCTCCATCATCTCCTCCCCGGGCTCTATGCTTACAGTCCCAAGATCATGAACCTTCTCCCGGCTTGTGAAGGAAATGCCATCAAGGTTAAGAGTTTTAAAACCAATAAAGGAAATCCTTATATCATAAGTCCCCGGTGGAATTCCATCTATTGTGAAATTGCCGTCGGTATCGCTTATGCCACCGGTTACAATTTCATTGCTATCTTCCTTTAGGACTACAATATTTACATATTCCAGTTGTTGCCCGCTGACAGATTCAACAACCCTCCCCTTGAGGGTACCAGTATCCTGCTGTTTATCTAAATTATAAGATTTGGCAATTGAAAAAGGAAAGGAAAAAATTACAAACGCTACGGTTGTCAGAACAACCCTTAATAAACAACTCTTTGTCAACATATTACTGATATGAAATTTTAAAAATTATTACCTGAATTACCTACTAAAAATTATGACACCTCAAAAGGTTAAAGGTTTAATTGTTGAAAAACACCAGTTGCGTTATCAAAGTCAAAAACACTGTTCAGGCGTGCATAATAAAAGTTTCAACAAATTAAAGTGGTTTTAATATTTCAATATTACTGTGCTATTTGACTTTTGATCAATTTATTAAGAAGCGTTAATTTTATTTTTCATAAAACAATATAACACTAATAATTGAATATGTTAAATTTGAATTTTTTACAATTTATAATCATTCGCCGGAACTGTTCCGCCGGCAAAGATACGGCTGAACAACCGGATTGCTTTGCATTCAGAAATCATTTAATCAACCAGTAACCCGATCAATATGACCCCAGATGAATTCAAAAAGCAGGCTCACATGTTCGTGGAGTGGATGGGTGACTATCTTGAAAATATTGACACCTACCCTGTTAAGCCGGATATCGCGCCGGGCAATATAAAAGGGAAGCTTCCCGGATCATGTCCGGAAAAGGCTGAAGGTATGGATGAAATATTTGAAGACTTCCTCAAAATAATATTGCCGGGGGTAACCCACTGGCAACATCCTTCTTTTCAAGCATACTTCCCTGCCAATTCAAGCTACCCTTCCCTGCTGGGTGAGATGCTAACCGCTGCAATGGGATTGCAATGCATGATGTGGGACACCTCACCTGCAGCTACTGAACTTGAAGAAGAGGTGACAAACTGGATGAGGGATATGACCGGACTGCCTCCTTCATGGGAAGGGGTTATACAGGACAGCGCCTCATCTGCCACACTGGTTGCCCTTTTAACTGCACGCGAAAAATTAACAGGCTACAAATGCAATGAAACCGGGCTGTACGGATTCAGAAAAATGCGGGTTTACTGCTCTTCAGAAGCCCACTCTTCGATTGACAAAGGTGTCAAAATAGCAGGGTTGGGCAGCGAAAACCTGGTTAAGATCCCGGTTGACGAAAACCTGGCTATGATACCTGAACTGCTTGAAAAAGCCATAAGGGACGACCTTGACAGGGGATTTATGCCTCTTTGTACCGTAGGTGCACTTGGAACAACAGGCACCGTAGCTGTTGATCCCATAGCCGAAACTGCAGAAATATGCAACAGATACAACATTTGGTTTCATATTGATGCGGCTTATGCCGGTTCGGCCCTGATACTTCCCGAATACCGCCACCTGCTGAAGGGTATAGAAATGGCTGACAGCTTTGTGTTCAACCCTCACAAGTGGCTTTTCACAAATTTCGACTGCTCGTTATATTTTGTGAAAGAGAGCGGTTCATTGAAGAATACCTTCGCAATCACCCCGGAGTATCTGAAGACCGGAAGCGGCGAACGGGTCAACAACTACCGCGACTGGGGCATACAGCTCGGCAGGAGGTTCAGGGCGCTCAAGCTGTGGTTCGTTTTAAGGAGTAACGGACTGGAAGGTTTGCAAAAAAAACTGAGGGAACATATTCGCATTGCGGATGTTTTCAGAAAAATGATCACCGAAAGCGGTATGTTCGAACTTACCGCTCCTCCCTCATTCAATGTTGTCTGCTTCAGATGGACTCCCCCGGACTTCAGCGAAGAGGATTACAACAAGCTTACAGAAAAGCTCCTTTCGGAAATTAATCTTTCGGGTAAAGCGTTCCTCTCTCATACCATTGTAGAGGGGAAATTTACCATCAGGATGGTTGCCGGACAAACAAATGTATCGGTTGAGCACATTGAAAAACTGTATGAACTGATAACAGGAACTGCAAAAGGGTTGGTCAGTAAAAAGAACTGAGATGCAACCGGCAGCAAGGTGAAAAGCAAATTCTGCTTTTGTTGTCATAAGGTTCTGACGGCTTGACCGGTTGATAAAAATGTAAAATGGGATCGCAGACGTTCACGGGCGTGGCATACATGGTTGATAAAAATGAAAATGGGATCGCAGCCGTTCACGGGCGTGGCATAAATGGTTGATAAAAATGTAAATATGAGATCGCAGACGTTCATGGGCGTGGCATAAATGGTTGATAAAAATGTAAAATGGGATCGCAGCCGTTCATGGACGGGATACTCCTTGTTGCTAAAGGAACCTGTAGCTTGCTCAATACTTTGAGCAAGTTAAGCTGAAGGAACAACCCTTGTTATTAAATCTTCTTATTGCTATATTTGAAAGTTCGAAAACCTCTTTCAATCTTGCGATGTAAGCATTTCAGCTATCCGCAGATTATAATTTAAAAAATTAAAAAAATCAACCGATGAGATCAAAAAACAATATTATCAGCTTGACAATAGCGGGGCTCCTTTTTTTATTGCCCCTTACCCTTTTTTCGCAAAGGGTTTCCGAAAGGCATGTACCGCCAAGGGATGAAACATACCGTGTTGCGGTGCTTTCTTTTGTTCACGAAACATGTACTTACTGCCCCGAACCTGCAGACCTTGACGCATGGCTGGCAACAGGCGAGCCGACAAACCGCCTCTTCTCCACCGGTTCCGGATATATCGGCGGCTTCGAGCAAAGAATGGCCGTATATTCAGGTGTGGAGCTAGTGGGGATAACCTCTCCCGCCGGAATGCCTGTAGGAGGAACCGGGCGCAGCTGGAACACTCCCGAGGTATGGGAGTTCTTCACCTCAACGATGATTGATGAACTTAAGGAGAAAGGCCCTTTTGACGGCGTTCACCTTGCCGTTCACGGTTCAATGGCTGTTGTGGGTGTTCCCAGGCCTGAAGCCGAACTTGCACGAATGGTGCGCAGGGTAGTGGGAGATGATGCCGTTCTGACCATGACACTAGACCTTCATGCTTGCGTTGATGCCGAGCTGGTGGCCGACGATGCTGTGGATGCGGTTTTTTCAGTTAAAAGGTTCCCCCACTACGATGCCACACTTATGGGGCAGCGTGCAGCCGATGTTATGATAAGGGCACTGGACGGAACATATAAGCCCGTTGTGGCCACCAGGAAACCGGGTGTTATCACTCCCAGCTTCTTCCAGGGAACGGTAAGGTATCCCGCCCGCGAGATAATGGAAAGAGCCCGCCGCTGGGAAAACAGGGAGCAGGATGTTTACGTGTCGGTCAATTTCGGTTTTGCCTATGCCGATGTGCCGGATAACGGGGCTTCAATCTATGTTGTGACAAATAATGACCCTGAGCTGGCAAACCGCATTGCAGACGATATGAACGAGTTTTACTGGAATCACAGGGAGGACTTTGTATTCAAGGATATATACGGCCCGGAAGACGGTGTTGCCAGGGCTATTGAAGCTGTGGAGGCAGCGGAAACCCCTGTTGTGATAGCTGACGGGTGTGACAGGACTGGCGGCGCCACATGGATAACCCATGAGCTTATAACCCAGGGGGCTTCCAACTTTGCAGTTGGCACGATAGCAGACCGGGAACTTTTTGAGGAGCTCACCGAAAGGGGATTGCAGGCAGGCCAGAGTACCGGGCGGATAAAAGTGGGCGGCACAACCGACATATTCTCAGGCGATCCCGTGGAACTGGACGATGCTGTTCTGGAATTCATTGACGAAAGCTACCTGGTACTTCTCTTTGGCAACAACAACAGGATAATCGTTTCACCGGCGCTGCGCCAGATAACGTCACCAAACTGGCATGCCAGGGTCGGGATCGATTTTGACGAACTGGACATAGTGGTTCACAAAACGAGAGTACACTTTTTCAGGGGATACTATGAAACGGGAATAGCAGGGGAAGAGTATCCCGGCACCATAGTTAAGATAGAGGTTCCCGGATGGGGCCCGGCCGATATCACAAAGATCAACTACGTGAACGGTGGCCAGTACCTTTATCCGCTGGTAATGGACAGGGAGATGGGACATGAATGGGACAGGCCGTACATAGGCCACGAAGATATGATCTATCAGACGGGGGAAGGCATTATTGTTGAATAAGATACCGGATAAAATTTGAAGCGGCAGCCTTCGGGTAAAACACCACCTGGAAGCTGCCGCACCTATTTTATGAGGGATGCACACTCCTTGTTCCGGCCAGGCAGAAAGCCCCTGGCAGCATTAATAGCTGTACCTTGCAAGGGGAGCGATATCCAGTGGTGCAAAATCCTTTTCAAGATATTTGTAGTACCCGGTTATGGCTACCATAGCGGCATTATCTGTTGTGTATCTCAACTCAGGGATAAACAGATTCCAGTTGCGTTTTTCCCCTTCTTCGGCAAAAACCTTCCTTAAACCACTGTTGGCGGCAACACCACCTGATAGTGCAATATTCACAGCTCCGGTCTTTTTGGCGGCCTCAACCACTTTTTCAAGCAGTATCCCGTTTATAGTGGACTGCAGGGATGCACAAAGATTATTGATGTTCTTACTGGTAAACCCGGGCTCCTCCTTCTCCCTGTCGCGCAAAAAATAAAGGAAAGAAGTTTTTAGTCCGCTAAAACTGAAATCGAGTCCCCCCGCCTCAGGCCTGGGAAACCTGAATGCATTCGGATCACCTTCAGCTGCATACCTGTCAACAAGCGGACCGCCCGGGTAAGGAATACCCATCATCTTTGCACATTTATCGAATGCCTCCCCTGCCGCATCATCTATTGTCTGTCCCAGCACTTCCATATCAAGATAGTCTTTTACCAAAACTATCTGTGTATGGCCACCTGACACAAGCAGACAAAGAAAGGGAAAAGAGGGGTGGCGCACCTCGTTGCCCTTCTCTTTTATAAAGTGCACCAGAATATGCGCCTGCAGGTGATTGACCTCAATAAGAGGGATTTTGCGTGCAAGTGCAAAGCCTTTTGCAAAGGAGACACCAACAAGCAGCGCCCCCATCAGTCCGGGACCCCTTGTAAACACAACAGCCCCTATCTCATCCTTTTCTACACCTGCAAGTCTCAGTGCTTTCTCTACCACCGGAATAATGTTGGCCTGATGTGCCCTGGAAGCCAGCTCCGGAACCACACCTCCGTATTCTTTATGTACTTCCTGATTTGCAATTACATTCGAAAGAATATAACCGTTGTGAACAACTGATGCGGAAGTGTCATCGCATGAGGATTCTATGCCAAGTATTGGAGGATACATCTTTAATGGTTATATTTCAAAATTATGGACTAATTTTGCTTTTTTTACGTTTTCTTTATCAAAACGGCAAAGCTATTAAAAAAACTTATAAAATACTGTTCATTTTCACCCTGGTGGTGCTTTCACTGCCGGTTGCGGCTTTCTTTCTGATTCAAAGCAGCAGGGTGCAAACCTATCTTACGCAAATTGCAGCCGAAAAATTATCCGAAAGGTTAAATGCTGAAATTCACGTCGGGAAGGTCAATGTTTCACTGTTCAACAGGGTCATACTGGAAGATGTTCATATCAAAGACCAGATGAACGATACGCTTCTCAAAACCGGCAGGATCTCTGCATCCATACATTACCTTAACCGAAGGGAAAAGAGAGTACTTTTCAACAGCGTGGAACTGGACAGAGCCTCCATTAACCTTTACACGGACACCGCGGGTGTGCAGAATGCCGCATTCCTGGTGGATGCACTGGAAGGTGACAGGGAAAGGGACCGGGACGGCAAACAGTGGGAGGTTTATATCAACTCAGTCTCACTGAAAGATTCAAGGTTCACTTCCAAAGATTTGAGGGCAGAGGAACAGCAGGATGGCGTAAGTTTTTCCGATCTGGATATTAGCAACCTTAATATCAACTTAAGCAGGTTCAGAAGCCGCGAGGATACTCTTCTTTTCAACATCAGCCACCTGAGCCTGGAAGAAAAAAGCGGTTTCAGGCTTACCGATTTTTCTTCAATAAACAGCCTTGGGGAAAAACATATTACATCATCATCGCTGCTGATAGAAACAGAAAGGTCTAAACTGGAACTCGACTCGCTTCATTTTGATTTTGAGAATATTTCAGCATTTGAAGATTTCCTGAACCAGGTGGAAATAACCGCAGCCATAAAACCTTCAAATTTATTTCTCCGGGATCTGGGTTATTTCATTACAGGATTGGATGATTACAGTGCTGAAGTTGCTGTTGACGGAACAATCAGGGGTTTTATCAACAACCTCAAGGGAGACGATGTAAATATCGTTTTCAGCGACAAAACCTCCGTGCTGAGCAGCTTTAACCTGGTGGGTCTTCCTGCCCTGAAAGACACTTATATTTTCATGGACTTGCACAACCTGACCACTACTTCAGAAGACCTTGAAGCAATTATTTCCTCCGGGAGACCTGATGAAAGAACCTTGCCGGATGAGTTCAGGGAACTTGGCGAGGTTACCTATACCGGGAAATTCACCGGGTTTATTGACGATTTTGTTGCTTACGGGGAAATGTCCACCAGCCTTGGCAGGATATTCACTGACCTGTCCCTGCGTCCGGATACAAGCAATACCCTTATATTCAACGGTGAAGTGAGAACAAGCGATTTTCACGCCGGGAAACTTGCCAAAGTTGACAATATCGGGAAAATCACATTCAGCGTTTCGGCCAAAGGTTTCCATTCACCGGCTACAGGACTTAATGCAGAACTGTTTGGGATGATAGATTCACTTGAAGTAATAGGGTACAATTACAGGAAAATCGACCTTTCGGGTCAGCTTGCCGACAGGAAATTTGACGGGTCGGCTTCGGTTGAAGATGAAAATATTAATCTTGAATTTAACGGAGGGATGGATTTTTCAGGCGATCCTCCTGTATTCGACTTTTCTGCAAGCATCTCTGATGCAAGGCTCTACGAACTCAACCTGAGTGAAGCGGATCCGGAATACACTGTTTCTTTCATGCTTGCCGCAAACTTTATTGGCAGCAATATTGATAATATGGACGGTGAAATAGAACTTACCGGTGCTCATTTTACAAAATCATACGCAAAGCTTGATGTTGACACCCTTTCACTTTTGGCATACGAATATAACGGTAAAAGAAAGATCGAGCTAAATTCTTCATTTGCCCACGGCGAATTGTCAGGGCATTACGAATTCGCCACCCTTGCAGGTTCATTTGACAGGCTGCTCTCACACTACCTCCCCTCCTATTCAGAAGCAAGGGGAGGTGACGATATTCTGACAAGGAACAATTTTGATTTCATCCTGGAACTTGACAATACAAGCGAAATAACCGGTTTCTTCTTTCCGCATATCCACATCGGTGAAGGAACAAGGGTGGAAGGCAGATATGACCCCGGAGAATACAGTGTTGACCTGAAAGGAACCTCACCGGAGTTTTCAGTAAGAAACTACACTATTGCCAATTTCGAAGTCACATCAAGGCCGGAGGATGACCGCCTGGTGCTGGGTTCAATTGCTGAAACTGCAGCTATTGGTGATAACTACAAAATTGAAAATATTCGCATCAATTCGCTCGCATTTGATGACAGCCTGAGAGTTGAAATTAACTGGGACAATAAAGAAAAACTGAGTTACAAGGGAAACATTATAGCAGGTGCAAGGTTGGAAAAGATCCCCGGGAAAGTGATGCCACTTATAAATATATGCATCGAACCAACCGATGTGATAGTAGCCGATTATCCCTGGCATATAGGTTTTTGCAATATGACGATAGACAGCACATCTTTTTCCGTCGATAACTTCAACATAAGTCACAAAGACCAGCTACTTCAAATTGACGGGAAAATCTCTGAGAATCCTTCAGATTCACTTTTCCTGCATTTCATAGAATTTGACCTTGAAAACCTTGAACTTTTTAACCTGATATCCAATATGTCACTCTCGGGCATAGTTTCAGGGGAGAGCAGCATATCTGACCTTTACAACAATACGGCTTTTCATGGCGACCTCTCTGTTAATGACCTGATCTTCAACGACCAGGACTTTGGTGACCTGAAAATGCTGACCGACTGGAACAGTGTTATGGAATATGTCTATGTCAATGCTGAAAGCAAAAGGGACGACGAAAGGATACTGGGCTTGTACGGAACATACACCCCCGCTGGTAACGGACTTGATTTCAGCATCTCTCTCGGCAATGTCAACCTTAAAGCTTTTGACAGGTACGAAGATGAAGCTTTCGGGAACCTGGAAGGTTTTGCTACCGGTGAAGTTCATGTTGGAGGAACTACGGAAAAACCGCTGGTAAATGGCAACATATTTCTTGACAATGCTACTTTTACCGTTGACTACACCCAATGCCGCTACAATTTTTCACACAGCGCAAACATTGTTGATAACCAGATCATATTTAATGAAATAGAAGTTTTTGATGAGCGAGGGAACAGGTGCATTGCATCCGGAAGGGTAACCAACGACAATTTCAGTGACTTCCGTCTGGATATCAGACTTCAGCCGGAAAGGTTCATGTCACTTAACACAACCCAAAGAGACAACGATACATTTTACGGAAGGGTGTTCGCTTCCGGTATTGTGAACATGACAGGCCCGACAGACAATATTCACTTTGACATTTCAGCACGTACTGAAAGGAACACACGCATATTCATCCCTCTTGACCAGACAATGTATGCTGATGAATTCCAGTTCGTAAGGTTCACTTCACCCAAAAAGGATGAACAGGAATACCAGGAAGTCAGGGAAATCTCCTATGAAGTTGACCTGACAGGTATAAGGCTTGATTTTGGACTTGATGTGACGCCTGATGCTGAAACGCAAATCATTTTTGATTCCAGAATAGGTGATGTTATAAGGGGAAGAGGTACCGGCTCACTGACAATGGAAATTGATGAACAGGGAAGGTTCGGCATATTTGGTGATTATGAATTTGAGCAGGGCGATTACCTTTTCACTCTTCAAAATGTTATAAACAAACGTTTTGACATAGAGAGGGGTAGCACAATTACCTGGAGCGGCGATCCTGCTGATGCAAATATTGACATGACAGCGGTATACCGGCTCCGTGCACCACTCAACAATCTTGACAGTGAGCTGGGCTTCCGGATGACAGAGGGGCAAACCGGCAGGGTACCTGTTGTCTGCCAAATAAACCTTACAAACAGACTGCTTAACCCAAATATTAACTTCGGCATAACCCTCCCGACAGTTGACAGTCAGACCCGCCAATACGTCGAAGCGCTTCTCAATACAGAAGAGAAGATAAACAGGCAGTTCCTTTCCCTGCTGGTAATAAACAATTTCCTGCCTGAGCAGGAGTATGCAAGACCCGGGGGAGCAGGGAACAATCTTGGTGTAACCGCTACAGGTGCAGGAATGACAACTGTAAGCGAATTCCTCTCAAGCCAGCTCAGCAGCTGGATGTCACAGCTCAGCAGCGATATTGATTTCGGGGTCAATTTCCGGCCGGGCGACGAGATAACCCCGGATGAGGTTGAACTGGCACTGTCAACACAGCTATTCAATGAAAGGGTAACCATTAACGGAAGTGTTGATGTGGGGGGACGGCAAACAAGCACCAGCAACATTGTGGGCGATGTGGATGTTGACATAATGCTGAACAGGAGCGGCAAGCTTCGTATGAAGGTTTTCACCCGCAGTAACGATAACCTTTTCAGGCCGAACCTTGCTCCCTACACACAGGGTGTGGGTATTTTTTACAGGGAAGAATTTGACTCCTTCGATGAACTGATGAAAAGCTACTGGAGAAGAATTTTCCCATCAGACAGCAATAACAATAACTGATGATTTACGTTATTTTGTTTTCATTACATATTTTTTCCCATGCTTTATATAAATTTACATTTTTACAAATTACTTAAATTCTTAATAACCGGCGAACGGGAAACACGGTAAAAAACAATTTATTAACCATAATTAACACAGATGAATCGTCCATGACGATATTTTTAATATCTTCACACAATTCAATGAAAATATCGTCATGGTAAGATACATAAGGCCAATTACTTAATAAATATATTTTCTTATGAACTACTTATTATCACTACAGGTTTCACTTGCTGACACAATTGCAGATATGGAAGCCGTCCAGGAGGCTGAAGAGATAACCATGTCATACTGGGAGCTTGCATTCAAGGGCGGCTGGGTAATGATTCCAATTATTATACTGTCGGTTGTGGCGGTTTACATTTTTTCGGAACGCTATTTTGCAATTAAAAAGGCGCAAAAGGTCGATATTAATTTTATGAATAAGATAAAAGACTATATTCACGATGACAAGATCGATTCAGCCCTTGCCCTTTGCCAGTCAACCGACAATCCGGTAGCCCGCATGATAGAAAAAGGGATTAGCCGGATAGGAAGGCCTCTAAATGATATTAATGCAACAATAGAAAACGTCGGTAAGCTGGAAGTTTACAAACTTGAAAAAGGGTTGCCCATACTTGCAACAGTTGCGGGAGCCGCTCCCATGATCGGCTTCCTGGGTACAGTAATGGGTATGATCCGCGCTTTCTATGACATGGCCCAGGCGGGTGCAAATATTGATGTGGGACTTCTTTCAAGTGGAATCTATACCGCCATGATTACAACAATGGCCGGACTGATGGTGGGTATTATCGCGTTCCTCGCATACAATACACTTGTGGCCAAAGTTGAGAATGTTATTTTCAAACTTGAGGCAAATACAACCGAGTTTATGGACTTACTGAATGAACCGGTAAAGTAAAGAGGTAAATATTTTTATCCCCAACACAAACTGATTATGGCAATACGATCCAGAAGCAAGATCACAACATCATTCAGCATGTTCGGCATGACCGATATTGTGTTCCTTTTGCTTATTTTTTTCATGATAACCTCAACGCTGATAGCTCCCAATGCCCTGAGGCTTCTGTTGCCTCAAAGTCATCATCAGACTATGGCAAGTCCAATCACCACCGTTTCAATTACACCCGATCTGCAGTTTTATGTGGAAAGAACACCGGTGGAACTATCAAATTTGGAACGGGTTTTGCGGGAGAGATTAGCAGGAGAACCTGATCCGACTATTTCATTGCATGTTGACAGAAGGGTGCCGATGGAAGAGGTCGTGAAAGTGATGAATATAGCCAAAGATAACCAATACAGGCTAATACTTGCAACAACTTCACGTTAAAAACTTCTTCAAATGTTTTTTTAAAATGCTTGAAAAACTGATCCAACATAGAAGGGGTATTATAGGCACTATATTTTTTCATGTAGTGGTTGGAATCATTATTTTTTTCCTTGGTTTTTCAACCCCCTGGCCTTTACCCGGCGAGGAGGGCATACTGATCAGCTTCGGAGATGACGAAGGCTTCGGCACAGTTGACCCCCCCCGTGAAGAGTTGGCACAATTGCCTGCCAGTGCTGCCTCCGTTCCTGCAACTGAAACGGAAGAAGCGTTGCTGACACAGGACTTTGAGGAAGCCCCTGTTGTTTCTCCCCCGGAAGAACAGGTGCATGAAGAAACCGCACGTGAAGAAAGGCCGGATACTCCGGCTGAAGAAAGGGAAACGCGCGAAGAGGAAGTAAAAGAGGAGGCTGTTGAAGAGCGGGTAGTCAATCCGAATGCACTCTACCCGGGCAGAACAGCAACCAGCGATACCGGAACCAGTGTTGGTGACACTACAGGAGCAGGAAGGGCGGGAGATATAACCGGCTCACCTGAATCTACAAGCAGCCGGGGCGAAGGATTAGGCACCGACGGGGTTTCGTACAGCCTGGATGGCAGGAACCCTGAATCGCTTCCTCTGCCCGAATACAATGTGCAGCAGCAAGGATTAGTAGTTGTGGAGGTTACAGTTAACCGTGACGGTGAGGTGATATCTGCAAGAGCCGGGGTAAGGGGGACCACAAATCAACATGAGGAGCTCTTGAAAGCTGCCAAGGATGCAGCGGAGAAGGCAAGGTTCGATGTAAGCCGTGATGCCCCAGCATCCCAAAGGGGAACAATTACGTACCGCTTCAGGCTTGAATAAATTCCTTATACCGGACGAAATTAGCCGGCCTAGTGCCATCTCCATCCGGGGCAATTTGCCCCGGGCGTTTGGTTTATACCTCGCGGAATTACCGGGATGGGGGAGCAGGAAACGGGAAGTATTACAAGAATAACAGGTCAAAAACTCCAAGCAGCTCCAGGGAGGATAAAAAAACAACCACCAGGAGCACATACCTTACAAACACCGGTCCCCACTCAACAGCAAATTTTGTTGCTATATAGGCTCCCACCATATTCCCTGCGGCAAGCAGAAACCCCAGCAGATAATCTACCTGTGAGTTCAAGATGAAAACCAAAAGAGCAAGAGGTGTGAATAAAAGTACAATAAGCACCTTAAGGGCATTGGCTTTGACAATATCGTAACCGGCGCCCAGAACAAGTCCGGCCAGAAGGAAAAGACCTATACCTATCTGTATAAAGCCCCCGTACAAACCGATAAAGAAAAAGATCACATACCTCAAAAAGCGGGGCTTCAGTTCGGATATACCCTGATGCCCCTTTATCCATCTTTCAGGCTTATAAAGTATTACGAAAAACATTACAAAGAGCAGAACTCCAATAATGCGCTCCATTACTGTTTCAGTAATATTTGCAGCAAGCAATGCCCCTATCACGGCTCCTGCAACAGCCGGCAGTGCCATCCGGAAACCTTTCCTGAGATCGAGAACCTTTTTTTGCCTGAATGAACCGGTTGCAACCAGGCTCTGCAACAGTATGCCTATGCGGTTAGTGCCGTTGGCAACAGTGGCAGGAAGACCCAGAAACATAAGAAGAGGCAGGGAGAGTAATGAACCGCTTCCTGCCAGAGTATTGACAAATCCTACAATAATTCCTGCAGCTACAACAAGTAAGATAACATAAATATCCATGAAGAATCAGTAAGCAAACTTTGGATAGCCCTTCATCATGGTGTTGACCTTTTCACGAACTTTTCCTATGGCTGTCTCATTGTCGATATTCATGATAACTTCGTCTACCAGCTCAACAATTTCTTGCATATGCTCTTCCTTCATGCCACGCGTGGTAATGGCCGGTGTGCCTATCCTGATCCCGGAAGTCTGGAACGGAGATCTGCTGTCAAAAGGCACCATATTTTTATTCAGGGTTATGTCGGCCTTAACAAGGGTGTTTTCAACCTGTTTACCTGATACCTGGGGCACTTTTGTACGCAGGTCGATCAGCATGGAGTGGTTGTCAGTACCATTTGATATTACCTTGTATCCCAGGTCTATGAATGCCTGAGCCATCTTATCCGCATTACTTTTGACCTGCTTCATATATTCTTTAAAGCTTTTATCAAGAGCTTCGCCGAATGAAACAGCTTTTGCGGCGATCACATGCTCAAGCGGCCCGCCCTGCATTCCGGGGAAAACAGCTGAATCAATAAGCTGTGACATCATCTTTATCTCCCCCTTGGGCTTTTTCAGTCCCCAGGGATTTTCAAAATCCTTACCTATAAGAATTATTCCCCCTCTTGGTCCCCTGAGGGTTTTGTGGGTGGTGGAGGTAACTATATGGCAGTGGGGAAACGGATGATTCAGTATTCCGGCAGCAATCAGTCCGGCAGGGTGTGCTACATCAGCCATCAGGATAGCTCCCACCTCGTCGGCTATTTTCCTCATCCTTTCATAATCCCAGTCGCGTGAATAAGCCGATGCACCAGCAATTATCATTCTCGGCTTTTCTTTCATTGCAAGCTGCTCCATCATATCATAATCGATGCAGCCTGTTTCCTCCTTAACTTCATATGAGACGGGATTATAGAGTATTCCCGAATAATTGACGAACGAGCCGTGTGTAAGATGCCCGCCATGAGAAAGATCAAGTCCGAGGAAAGTGTCGCCTGGTTTAAGCACAGCCAGCATAACAGCAGCATTGGCCTGCGCACCTGAATGGGGCTGAACATTTGCATACTCAGCATTGAAGAGTTTCTTAACCCTGTCAATTGCAAGCTGCTCAACCTCATCTATTATGTGACACCCGCCGTAATAACGCCTTCCCGGATATCCTTCAGCATATTTATTGGTCAGGCATGAACCCATTGCCTCCATAACCTGATCACTAACAAAATTCTCAGAAGCAATAAGTTCCAGTCCGGCCAGCTGCCTTTCATCTTCTTTCTTAATCAGTTCGAAAATCACTGAATCTTTCTTCATAGCCATATTTTATTAAGGTTTATGATGAACTTCAAATGTAAATAAAAAACTATTGGAAAACCAAGCGGTACATTTTTACTTTTTAGCAGGATAAAAGTATGCAATTAAGCCGAATTATTCATAACCGTTTTAGGGATTTTTTGGCCAGACTCACAATATATTGCTGTCAATGAGAAGCTTGTCAGAGATACGGATGTTTTAAGAATAAGAGCAGGTTTTAAAGTTAATTCGCACTCTAATACTTTTTAGTTGTTTTCGTGGTCTTTTGGTATAACATTAGAACGCAAAGTAACTTTTGAGAGAGATTCAAATTCGTGCTGTAACTGGTCTTTTACTAAAATATTAGAACGCTAGTAACTTTTGACCTTTTGAGAGAGATGTCAAATTCGTTGCTGTCGTGATCTTTTACTATAATATTAGAACAGATTATAATTTAAATACGCTTTCTAATGATCTGAAAACTGGAGCAGAACTTTCCGGTATTCAGAAAAAATCTTCGATTTTGAAATCATGCCCACATATTTTCCTTCAACTATCACCGGCAGGTTCCATGCGTCTGTCTCTTCGAACTTTCTCATAACCGACTCCATATTCTCGTCGGAAGATACGGTTGAAAGGGGTGTCCTCATCAGTTCCTTTACACTTACCTTATCATACAGATCGGGTTTGAATATTATATCCCGGATATTGTCAAGCAGTACCAATCCTTCAAGATGCCCTTCACTGTCAATTACGGGGAAAATATTCCTGCCCGATTTTGATATCACTTTAACAAGGTCACCAAGGGTATCTTCAGGGGAAACTGTTTTAAGGTCTGTTTCTATTACATGGTTGAGTTGCAGAAGGGTGAGTACGGCCTTGTCCTTGTGGTGGGTTATAAGCTCTCCCTTTTGTGCAAGGCGCTTGGTGTATATTGAATGAGGCTCAAAATACATCATTGTAAGATGTGATATGGTAGCAGCTATTATAAGAGGTATGAACAGCTCATATCCACCGGTTATTTCTGCTATCAGAAAGATAGCTGTAAGAGGTGCGTGCATCACCCCGGCCATTACCCCGGCCATTCCCACAAGTGCAAAATTCCTTTCCGGGACATTTATAAAGTGGAAAAGGTTTATAAGTTTTGCAACCAGGAACCCGGTTACCCCGCCAACAAAAAGAGAAGGGGCAAATATCCCGCCAACCCCGCCACTGCCGGTGGTCACAGCCATTGCCACTACCTTGAGGAAAAGGATGGCAAGCAGGAATACTATAAAAATCCAGAAATTATCTATAAGTCCGTAAAATAAGCTGTCCTCTGCTATTTCGGTAGGAACTCCCCCGAGAAGTGACCTGAGCACCCCGTAACCTTCTCCATAAAGAGGGGGAAATAAAAAGATCAACACCCCAAGGATAAATCCACCAACGATAAGCCGCTTATAAATGCCGGAAAAGTTCCTGAAGAATTTCTCAATCCCCATAGTAGTTTTGGTGAAATAAAATGAAACGAGTCCGGTAAAGATCCCCAGAACAATATACCAAGGTATATTGGCAAGCAGAAAAGGTTCCGGCATGGAGAACTGAAATACCGCTCCCCCGCCCAGAAGGAAGGATGATATTGTAGCGCCTGCAACAGCAGCAATGAGCAGCGGTATGATCGACCACATTGTCAGGTCAAGCATCAGCACCTCAAGACTGAATATCATTGCTGCAATGGGAGACTTGAAAATACCTGCTATTGCTCCTGTAACACCACAGCCTATGAGAAGTGTAACAGTTTTGTAGTTAAGTTTCAGAAACTGTCCGACATTAGACCCAAGTGAGGCCCCTGTAAGTACTATGGGTGCTTCCAGTCCGACCGATCCCCCAAAACCCACCGTTAAAGTACTTGCAACCATTGATGAGTATGTGTTATGAGTCTCAAGTCTGCTTTTTTTCCTGGATATGGCATGCAGGACATTTGACACACCATGAGAAATATTGTCTTTTACAAAGTATCGTACAAATAACACTGTCAGCAATATCCCGATTACAGGAAATGCAAAGAATACAAAAATACCATCACCTGAATTGAAAAGCCCGTGCAAAAAGTTGTTGGTAAATAGTACGGTGTTTTTGAGTATAACCGCAGCAAGACCTCCCAGGGTCCCTACAATTAGGCTTAAAATAAGCAATAGCTGCCTGTGGTTTATCCTTTTGATAATCCATACAATCAGTCTGGCTGCCAGTGTAGGCTTTTTCATTAAACCATCAATTCAGAGTTAAAAAACGGCGATATTGATTTTTTAGCATTCAAATTTAACCAGAACAGTCTATTTTTCAAATCAATTTCTGATTATTCGCGATGGATAGCTCACATAACCAAAACATAATCGGGGTCCCGGGTAATATGGCGGGAACTGGTGATAAAAACAGTGTGCCGGACTGATACCTGAAGTTATCCTGATTATCTTTACAGTTTTGGTAAAATCCCCGTAAAATGTAACTATTTTTATTGAATATTTGTTCACCTCACTACTATGATAAATTTTGAAAAGAAAGTACTTGGAAACGGACTTGTTACAATAGTGCATATCGATAAATCGACACCGCTTGCAGCTGTTAATATCCTCTATAAAACCGGAGCAAGGGATGAGCATCCTGAAAAAACAGGCTTTGCCCATCTTTTTGAGCACCTTATGTTTGGAGGTTCGGCAAACATTCCTTCATACGATGAGCCGCTCCAGAAGGCAGGCGGTGAAAACAATGCATTCACCACCAACGATATTACAAATTATTACCTTACCCTGCCCTCAGAAAATATTGAAACAGGTTTGTGGCTGGAATCTGACAGGATGCTGAAACTTGACTTCTCACAAAGGTCGCTTGACATACAAAAGAACGTGGTGATTGAAGAGTACCGCCAAAGGTACCTGAACCAGCCTTTCGGAGATGTATGGTTGTTGCTGAGGCCGCTTGCCTATAAAACACATCCTTACAGGTGGCCGGCAATAGGCAGGTATATATCCCATATAGAAAATGCAACCCTTGAGGATGTTAAAGATTTCTTTTACAACCATTATGCCCCTGACAATTCAATTCTTGTTATTGCAGGCAATGTTGAAGCAGACAATACTTTTGGCCTGGCCGAAAAATGGTTTGGAGGTATTGACATAAGGGATGTGCCGGAAAGGAATATACCCCGCGAAGAGCGCCAAAATGAGAAACGATGCCTCACGGTAGAAAGGGATGTGCCTTCAAGTGCAATATATATGGCTTTCCACATGTGTGAAAGGATGGGCAAAGAGTTTCATTGTGCCGACCTGCTATCAGATATACTTGCAAACGGAAGGTCTTCCAGGCTACAACAAAGCCTCGTCAAGGAAAAGAAACTTTTCAGTCAGGTAAATGCCTATCTGACCGGGGACGTTGATCCCGGACTCTTCATTGTAAAGGGTATGCTCAAAAAGGGTGTCAAAATGGATGAAGCTGAATCGGCCATTTGGCAGGAACTGGATAACCTTTCCTCTTCATATATTAATGAAGAAGAACTGGAAAAAGTCAAAAACAGAATAGAATCGCAGGAGGTGTTTTCACGGACCAATATTCTGAACAAGGCAACAGACCTGGCATACTATGAATTCCTGGGAGATGCCTCCATGATTAACAGTGAGATAGAAAAATACAGGCAAAAGACACCTGACGACCTTAAAGATTATGCAGGCACTATTTTCAATCATAAAAACTGTTCAGTACTTTATTACCTGTCATCAAAAAAGTAGTTATAATGCACAAAGTTGACCGCAAAATACCGCCCGCTTACAAACAAATTGAAAAGCTCAACACGGTAGAGTCCCGCCATACTTCCCTTGCCAACAACATCCCCGTTTGGTTAATCAACACGGGGAGTCCGGGCGCCCTTCGTGTAGAGATGGTATTCGATGCAGGTGCATGGTTTCAGTCCCGCCCGCTTGTTGCAACAGCAACAAATTCACTTCTGCCGGAAGGAACCCACAGGCACAGCTCCCGCGAAATATCTCAAAAACTTGAATTTTACGGTGCTTACCTTAACCAGTTCACAGAAAAGGATTCTGCCGGAATAATGCTATATGCGCTGGAAAAGCACCTTGAACCGCTTCTCAATATACTTTCAGATATTGTCAGTGAGCCGGCTTTCCCGGAAAACGAGCTCTCTGTTTTTTTAAGCAATAAAAAGGAAGAGTTTGCAGTCAATATTAAAAAGGTGAAATTTCTGGCACACCGAAAATTTAGCAGCCTGATTTTCGGCGACAGCCATCCTTACGGACAACAAGCTGATCTGGCTGACTTTGACAGGTTAAACAGGGATGAACTGGTTGAATTCCACAGGTGCCATTACCATGCAGGCAATTGCAAAATTATTGTTGCAGGGGGCTTTGACGAAAAAAGGACTCTGCGCCTTCTGAACAGGTTTTTCGGTGACCTGCAAAGGGTTCGCGGCTCAAAAGGTGCGAAATCAAAACCTCCGTTACCCCCGGCAGAAAAGCAAAGGGTAATGATCCCCACCGGCAGCAATGTCCAGTCAGCTATACGTGTGGGGCGGATCATGTTCAACAAGCTGCATCCTGACTTTCCGGATATGATGGTACTGAATGAAGTCCTGGGCGGTTATTTCGGGTCGAGACTGATGAAGAACCTCAGGGAAGACAAGGGTTACACTTATTCGATAGGTTCAGCACCCGTGTCACACATCAATGGCGGTTATTTTACTGTAGCAACCGAGGTAGGCTCGCATGTATGGGAAGAAGCTATTAAGGAGATCCGCAAGGAATTTGACTTGCTTTGTGATGAACCTGTGCCTGAAGAGGAGTTGCTGCTTGTAAAAAATTATATGATGGGTGATCTGCTGAGGTCTTTTGACGGACCTTTTGCTGTTGCGGACAATCTGAGATCGGTTATAACATACGGCGAGGGAATGGAGTTTTTCTCTCGCTTTACCAGGTCGGTTGCGGATATTACACCCCGCAGGCTCCAGGAACTTGCAGTAAGCTTTTTTGGTACAGGAAAAATGTGCGAAGTTGTTGCCGGAAGCAAAGCAACATAAAAAATGAACGGCTTAAAAAATTAACAACCAACAAAAAACGTTAAATTTGTAGTTTTACAGAGGAGTAAGAAACTATTTTTTTAACCGTTTCACGGGCATTATGCGAAACATTGTTCAGACAGATAAAGAAAAGGAAAGGATCAACCGGATGTTTGAAGAACTGTTGAGTTCTCTCAGAAAATCTGACAACCCGGAAGATAATGACCTGGTTTTAAAAGCATTCAGGCTTGCAAGTGAAGCTCACAAGGATATGCGGAGAAAATCGGGTGAGCCGTATATTGTACATCCTTTATCAGTTGCAATTATAGTTTCCCGTGAACTCGGACTGGGAACCAACTCGGTAATTTCTGCCCTCCTGCATGATGTAGTTGAAGATACCGATTACACACTTGATGATGTAAAAAATAATTTCGGTGATAAAATTACCTCAATAATTGACGGACTAACAAAAATATCAGGTGTATTCGATAAAAACTCAACCCTGCAGCTTGAGAATTTCAAAAAGCTTCTTTTAACCCTTTCGGATGATGTCAGGGTTATTCTTATCAAGCTTGCTGACAGGCTTGACAACATGAGGACACTCGACTCCCTGCCGGAAAATAAGCAACTTAAGATAGCAGGGGAAACCCTGTACCTTTTTGCCCCTCTTGCCCACAGGCTTGGGCTTTATACAATGAAGACCGAGCTGGAAGATCTTGCACTCAAATACCAGAATCCCAGGGCTTATAATGAAATAACAAAGAAAATAAAGGAGAGTGAAAAAAAACGTATCCACTTCATTAACAAGTTCTCCCTTCCCATAATTGAGAAACTTAACGAACACAATATCAGCTTCGATATAAACGGCAGGCCCAAGTCAATCTTCTCGATATGGAACAAGATGGTGACCAAAAACGTCACCTTCGAAGAGATATACGACATTTTTGCTATCCGCATTGTGTTTGAGCCAAAGCCGGGCATACCCGAAAAAGTCCAGTGCTGGAATATCTATTCGCTGATAACCGACATATACATGCCAAAGCCAGAAAGGATAAGGGACTGGGTAAGTTCTCCAAAGGCAAACGGTTATGAGGCGCTTCACGGAACTGTAATGGGACCGAACGGAAGGTGGGTGGAGGTACAGATAAGGACTACCCGGATGGATGATATTGCAGAAAGGGGGTTTGCCGCCCACTGGAAATACAAGAATGTTGAATCGCAGGAATCGGAGCTTGATAAATGGATTGAACGGATAAGGCTCCTGCTGGACAACAATTCCGATGCAAGCGAATTTGTCGATGAGTTCAAGCTGAATCTTTTCACATCTGAAATACTGGTATTTACACCCAAGGGTGGCTTCATATCCCTGCCCAAGGATGCAACAGTACTTGACTTTGCCTACGAGATCCACACTGAAATTGGAAACAAGGCAATAGGGGCAAAAGTTAACCACAAACTTGTACCCCTGAACTACAAGCTTTCAAGCGGAGATCAGGTTGAGGTGCTCACTTCCGATGTAAAAAGAACTCAAAGGGAGTGGCTTGACCAGGTAAACACTGCAAAGGCAAAGGCCAGTATAAAATCAGCTCTGAAAGCGGAAACTAAAATTCTGATTGAAAAAGGGAAGAAGGAGATTGAGAAAAAGCTGAAGGAGATAAACCTGCATCCCAATTCCCGTATTATCAAGAAACTCATAAGAGGTTACAATGCACAGTCCAAAGAAGACCTCTACCGCCAGATCGGCGAAGGAATTATTGACCTGGGGAACCTGAAAAAGATCCTTCGCAAAAATACCAAAAACAAATGGATAAGGTACTGGGAGCTGAATGTGGGAAAAAATTTCCCAAAAGTGAATAAGAGTGATCAGGCGGAATCAAAGACCAGGCCCAGAGTATCTGAGAACAAGTCGCCTGTCATTATAAGGGAAGGCATAGATGAGCCCGGAAAGAATTACAGGATTGCAAAATGCTGCAGTCCAATTCCTGGCGACGAAGTGGTTGGCTATAAAAGCCCAAACGACATGATCATAATTCACAAATCGAAATGCCCTACAGCCACAAAACTAATGTCAAGCCACGGCAACCTTATCGTTTCGGCCAAATGGACTACCCACAAAATACTCTCCTTCCTTGCCCGTATAAGCATAAAAGGCATAGACAGTATAGGAATTGTCAATTCTCTTACAAGTGTTATTTCGCACGACCTAAATGCAAACATAAGAAAGATAATTGTTGAGTCGCACGACGGGCTTTTTGAGGGGACAATAGACCTGTATGTTCATGACACAAAACACCTCAACAACCTGATCATGAATATGTTTAAAATAAAAGGGGTTATTTCAGTCAAGCGCATAGAAAATATTGAAGAGTAAACAGTGTTTGCCGGTCCCCCAAAATACTTCCATTATTTATTCCTGCATCAACCGGTATCGTAAATTATTTAGTGTTTATTTGGTAATTATTTCATAAATTAGCGTATTATTTTAAATTAGACTATTTATGACCTGCATTGAGCCTAAAGATACTGTCAGGAAATTGTTTACCGAATACCTGGAAAAAAAAGGTCATCGAAAAACACCTGAAAGATACGCCATACTTGAAGAGATATACTCAAGGGACGGGCACTTCGATATCGAATCACTTTATATTTTCATGAAAAATAAGAATTACCGGGTCAGCCGTGCCACCCTCTACAACACTGTTGAGCTGCTGCTTGAATGTAATCTTGTTATAAAGCACCAGTTTGGCAAGAATATAGCTCAATTCGAAAAAGCATACGAGTGTATGCAGCACGACCATCTTATTTGCAACGAGTGTGGAGATGTAGTGGAGTTTTGTGATCCAAGGATACTTCAGGTGCAAAAGACAGTTTCCGAAATGATGGATTTCAGGATCTCCTACCACTCCCTCTACTTTTACGGGATATGCAAAAAATGCCGTAATCAGTTTACAATACAATAAAAACAGGGTTTTGTACCTCCTTGCCGGAGATTCCTGTAAAAACCCCGCAACAATTGTTTTATTCAATTTATTTGTAACTTCGCCTTGTTGTGCAGTTTTTTTAGCTTTTTTTTAACTTCCGTTATAGCTTAAAAGGGAAAAAATTAATTAAGATGAAGATTGATGTATTACTGGGCCTTCAATGGGGTGACGAAGGCAAAGGCAAAATAGTTGACGTGCTTACCCCGCAGTACGATATGATAGCACGGTTCCAGGGCGGTCCCAATGCCGGACATTCACTTGAGTTCAACCATATTAAGCATATTCTGCATACTATACCTTCCGGTATATTCCATGAAGAAAAAGTGAATATAATCGGAAACGGGGTAGTAATTGATCCTGTGGTATTTATGAGGGAAATTGAGTCGCTTGAAAAACTGGAAGTTGAGCCCCAAAAGAATCTTTTTGTATCAAAAAAAGCACATCTTATACTGCCTTCGCACCGCATCCTGGATGCCGCCACAGAAGCCGCAAAGGGAAGTACAAAGATCGGCTCCACACTGAAGGGGATTGGCCCCACTTATATGGACAAAACAGGGCGTAACGGACTTAGGGTTGGGGATATAATTCTTCCCGGTTTCAGGGAAAGGTACAATTTCCTGACAGAAAAGCACAAGGTAATTTTAAGTCAGTTCGATTACAGTTATAACCTTGGCGAATATGAGGATGAATGGTTCAAAGGAATTGAAAAGCTAAAAAGTTTCAGGTTGGTCGATAGCGAGCATCTTATCAATAACTTTATGGAGAGGGGAAAACGGGTCCTTGCCGAAGGTGCCCAGGGAACTTTGCTGGATATAGATTTCGGCTCATACCCTTATGTTACTTCATCCAACACAATTTGTGCAGGGGCTTGTACCGGACTGGGTATTGCTCCCTCAAGAATCGGCGAGGTAATAGGCATTGTAAAGGCATATTGCACAAGGGTCGGTAGCGGTCCTTTCCCCACGGAGCTGAGTGACAAGACAGGGGATAAAATGAGGAAACAGGGTCTGGAATTTGGTTCAACAACAGGCAGACCAAGGCGTTGTGGCTGGCTGGACCTTCCTGCACTAAGATACTCCATAATGCTTAACGGGGTAACACAACTTATCATAACAAAGGCAGATGTGCTGTCGGGGTTCAGTGAGCTGAAGATCTGCACTGCCTACAAGATTAACGGGGAAATAACAGAACAAATGCCTTATGACCTTTCCGGAGAAAAGGTTGAGCCGGTTTACACTACACTTGAAGGATGGGATGAAGATATTACAAAAATTCATTCATACGAAGCATTACCCCCGAGTTTCAAAAAGTACATAGAATTCATAGAAAAAGAAACCGGAGTCAAGGTCAGCATCATATCTACCGGTCCGGGCAGGGATCAGGCTGTTTTTCCGTTTCCGCTATAATACAGGAACTCCCTGGAGTGCCATTGTGCAAAACCATGGTTCCTGAGTTGTTTCCGGAAATCCGGTGAATGTCAGAAAACTGATCCGGGATACCGATACGCAGGACCCCGGCTCATGATGGCTGGTACACCTTACAGGAACTGTTAATTTAATTTATTTGGCTTTTCCAGATCGTAACCTGAGGTTTTATCTTCACGTTTCAGAAATATTGCAAATACTGCCCCTGCAATACCGAGTCCCGCCATCATCAGGATCGGATTGGTATAATCATATACAGCATCCCCGCCTGCCAGGATTATTTCGGTCACACCCGGATTTGAACGTTCCAGCACCACCCCTATCAATATAGGGAACACCCACAGTCCAATATTCTGAATGGTGAACATTACCCCGTAGGCAGTCCCAATTTTATCTGTATTGACAATCTTTGCAACCGACGGCCACATGGCGGCGGGAATAAGCGCAAAAGAAACACCAAGCAGGAATACCGGAATGAACGGATTGATAAACCGCTGTGTGAACATAAAAAACACCACCAGAAGAAGCAGTGACCCAAAGATCATTAGCGTGGCCGATCTGCCCCTGTAATCGCAAATCCATGCAAAAACCGGTGTAAAAACGAGTGTCCCGAATGGCAAAACGGAGCTGATTGTTCCTGCCAGCTCCCTGCTTACCCCGTACTGGTTAATCATCAGATCGGGTGCAAACTTGGTAAATGGAAATATTGCAGAGTAAAAGGTCAAGCACAGCAGTGTTATAAATATAAAACTCCTGTTAGTCAACAGCCCTCCTATATCTGCCAGCCTGAATCTTTCTTCAGGGACAAAATCATCACTTGCCCTGATCTCCCTGTCAAACTTCAGATCGTACAAAGCATACACAAGGAAAGTCAAAAAACCAAGCAAAAGCAGAATTGCCCCGAACCATATAGGTATTGTCCAGTTCGCCTCAGTTACCAGGCGGGGCGACAAGATGAATGCAGCCCCCATCCCCAGTCTTGCAAAAGCAAGATTCAATCCCAGTGCCAGAGCCAGTTCCCTTCCCTTAAACCATTTTACTATTGCCTTTGAGATGGCAACTATACCTGCCTCGGCACCCAACCCGAAAAAGAAGAATCCAAGAGATGTCATCTTAAGAGCCGGTGAAACGGAAACAAGGAACGAATCCATAAATCCGTAACCAAACCCGCCTGAATTGTAATAATCAGTTGACCCGTAAGCAGTAATAAAAGCTCCGAGAACCTGGAGGAGAATAAAGGCTGAGCCGCCTATCCTGATACCCATTTTGTCAACTATTACACCCCCGACCACAGCCATCAGCAAGAAAACATTGGGTATTGAATAAGCCGAAACAAAAAAGCCGTAATCAGCAGATGTAAAACCAAGATGGATCTGCATCAAATCTTTCAGGGGAGACAATGCATCGTAGAAGTAATAGTTCGTTGCCATGGTGAAACTCACCAGCAACATCATTGACCATCGGAGAAAGGCCGAATCATTGAGCGCTTTTTTCAGTGCGTTCATAATTTATCTGAATGCTCTCTAATGATGGGTGTAAAGCCACACTTCGTATTCGCCTGAATTCCTGATCCTGTGGTATTCATTGACCGCATTCCTGAATGAGTCAAACGAACCAACAGTCACAAGATGGAATCCGTTTGGTGCAATTATGATCTGGGAACTGTAACCTTCCCTTTTAACTTTCTCATGAAAGTTGTTTGCATACGCAGGTGTTCTGAACGAACCTGCCACCAAATGAAACCTTTTGAACGTTTCAGTTTTTTCGGCTTCAAGTCGCATACTTTCAACGGTATCCATCAAAGCCTTTTCGCGGGCCAGCAATTGCTCTCTTTCCATGGCATGGGCACGCTCCAGGCTGTCAAGACGGTGCCGGTAAAGCTCCAGAGAGTCAGCCGCAGAAGATGAAAAGGGGTTGATACTTTCAACGAAGTCACAACTTGCAAAAATCACTGAAATTACTATCAGCAATGAAAAAAGCTTGATTTTTCCCATAAAATTCTTTTATTAAATTATTTTTCCCATCTCACGGCCGGCATACTGCTGCCATATCTTCGAGTGTTAAGTATAAAACAAATATACATTAATTTTTAATCTGTAAAAGAATGTGAAATATTTATGTTAAATCAAATCTTTCCATCCGGTGAATACCCCCCTCATCAGCTTTTGGCAGACAAAAAGAGTTGAACAAACATGAGGTTCCATCATATGGAAAAAGAATAGTGGAACTGCACCTTAAGGTAACAACAGAATTAAAAATATTGTTCAATTTATTATATTGCAAATAAATTAGTCAACCGGTACTGAATATATCAAACAGAAATTTTTTCATTATGTCAACAATTATTGATCTTTTCGAAACAAGTGCTGCAAAGTACCCAAACAATCCCTTAATGCTAGAAAAAAGGGTCGGGGAATACCGGTCTGCTTCCTATAGTGATATAAAAAATGCTGTTTATGAATTTGCAGCCGGACTCATTTCTATGGGGGTTAAAAAGGGTGACCGTATTGCCCTGCTGTCAGAAGGGAGAAACGACTGGGTAATTTCGGAACTGGCAATTTTATATTGCGGTGCGGTTAACGTTCCCTTGTCAGTTAAACTTGGCGATGCTTCCGAGATCAGTTTCCGGCTTGAACACTCAGGTGCGAGAATGATAATTGTTTCAAAATCACACGCCTTCAAGCTTGACAAGCTTAAAAATGAACTGCCTGCACTCGAGAAAGTTATAATACTTGACAAAAAAGAATCAGCCGGCAAAAAAGAGATCTTTTATTCAGATATCCGTGAAGAGGGCAAAAAATTCCTTGAAAAGAAGGAAGATGCTTTCCATGAAAGGTGGAAGTCGGTTACCCCGTCAGATTATGCAAATATTTGCTACACTTCCGGAACCACAGCAGATCCGAAAGGGATCATCCTTACTCACAGAAATTATACCGCAAATGTAGAGCAGGCCCGCAGCCTGATGGAAGTCCCCGAATGGTACACCACACTGCTAATCCTTCCGTGGGATCATTCATTCGCACATACTGCAGGCATATACACGCTGATGTCGAGCGGGGCGAGTATGGCTTCGATTGAAACAGGAAAAACCCCTATGGAAACAATAAAGAATATCCCAAAAAATATAAAGGAGGTCAGACCGGTATTCCTTCTGAGCGTACCGGCACTTGCAAAGAATTTCCGTAAGAACATCGAAAACGGTGTAAGGGAAAAAGGAAAGGTTGTGGAAAAATTGTTTCGTGCCGGACTTGCAGTAGCATACAGATACAACGGTATAGGATGGAACAGGGGAAAAGGAGTGAGATTGCTTCTGAAACCTCTTGTCAGCCTGTTTAACCTGATCATATTCAAGAAAATCAGGGACAATTTTGGTGGCAGGCTGAAGTTTTTCATCGGAGGTGGAGCATTGCTGGATATTGAGCTGCAGCGCTTTTTCTACGCCCTGGGTATGCCGATGTTCCAGGGTTATGGGCTTTCGGAAGCTTCTCCCATCATCTCATCGAATTCAGAAAGAAGGCATAAACTTGGCTCTTCAGGATACCTTGTAACCAATCTGGAACTGAAGATATGTGATGAAAAAGGGAATGCATTGGCTGCCGGCGAAAAGGGAGAAATAGTAGTAAAAGGAGAAAATGTAATGGCAGGCTACTGGAACAACCCGGAGGCAACTGCTTCAGCCTTAAGGGACGGATGGCTGTACACCGGGGATATGGGATACATGGATAATGACGGGTTTCTTTATGTTATGGGAAGATTCAAAAGCCTGCTCATATCAGACGACGGAGAAAAATACAGTCCTGAAGGAATAGAGGAGGCATTTACAGAAAATTCGCCCTATATTGACCAGTGCATGCTGTATAATAACCAAAACCCATTTACGGTATGCCTTCTCGTTCCGAACAAGGAGAACATAAAGCGGTGGCTTCAGGATAAAAACCTCAGGATCGAATCGGTTCAGGGACAGACAGCGGTGCTGAATATGCTGGAATTGGAAATTAACCAGTACCGCATTGGGGGAAAATATGAAAGAATGTTTCCGCAAAGGTGGCTGCCATCGTCAATAGCGGTGCTGGATGAAGCATTTACCGAATCCAACCAGCTCCTGAACAGCACCCTCAAGATGGTGAGAGGGAAGATAACCGCACATTTCAGGGAAAGACTGGACTATCTTTTCACTTCGGAGGCTAAAGATATCTGCAATGAGAAGAACATGGAGTCAATAAAAAAGCTGTTTCTTGAAAAATAAAGCTTCTGTTTTCAGTATATGTGAACATAATTTTATATTTGCATTCTCGTTTCATGTAATGATTGTTCAGTAAACTAAAACATCCGGATGAAGGACTTTTTAAAATTTTTAACCACCCGCATTTTCTGGAAAAATTTCGGGATCGCCAGTGGAATTTTGGTTTTTCTTGTGCTTTTCTTTTTTGTCGGACTTAGGATCTACACCAGGCACGGCCAGGCAATTAGTGTTCCCGATATGAGCGGACTAACAATTGAAGAGGTGGAGCAGGTAACAGAAGCCAGGGGGTTGCGTTTTGAGGTCACAGATTCAGTATATTACAGTGAAGACAGGAGGGGAACCATAATAGATCAAAGTCCGCCTCCCAATTTCAAGGTTAAGCAGAACCGCACCATTTTCCTTACCATAAACGCAATGAACCCTGAAAAAGTGAGAATGCCCAATGTTGTTGGGATTTCATTGCGGCAGGCTCAGGCCATTCTGGAAACCCAGGGACTGCAGGTAGGAAAGCTGGAATATGTGCCTGATATTGCTGTTAACAACGTACTGGAGCAGATGCATAACGACAGTGAAATTGAACCAGGCGATATGCTCGTCAGAGGTTCCACAATTGACCTGGTGCTTGGGGGAGGACTGAGCGAACAGTCAACACCTGTTCCCAAACTTGTTTCCCTGAAATATGAAGACGCAATAAACAGGATAATAGGATCTTCACTCAATATTGGCGCTACAGTTTTCGATACCACCGTAACCAATGCAGAAGACTCAATGGAAGCTTTTGTATGGAGACAAAGGCCGGAATATGACGAAGATGAGATGGTTTCCATTCGGCTGGGCTCGTCGGTTGATCTTTGGCTTACACTTGATTCAACCAGGCTTCCCCAGCCGGACACTCTTGATTTCCTGCCTGACTCGCTATGGTTGGAAATACCTGAACTCAGGGATATCGATATAGAGAAACTTTTACGTGAAGAGTATTAAAAATTAACAATCTTTTCTCCATGACCGAAGAACAATCCAACGATGCAGCAAAGGATCATGGGGAGCTTTATGAGCATTTCAGATTTGAGGTTGATCCCGGACAAAACCCTTTAAGAATAGATAAGTTCCTGGTTTCCCGCATTGAGAACCTGTCGCGGAACAGAATACAAAATGCTGCAGCTGCCGGAAATGTACTTGTAAACAACAAAGAGGTCAAATCCAATTACAAGGTTAAGCCCGGCGATATAATAAGTATTGTGTTGGCTTATCCCCCGAGGGAAGTTGAGCTTATTCCCGAGGATATCCCTCTCAACGTCCTCTACGAGGATGATCACATAATAGTTGTTAACAAAGAGGCCGGAATGGTTGTACATCCCGGTCACGGCAATTACAGCGGCACTCTTGTCAATGCCCTTGCATGGAGATTCAGGGATCTGGAGCTTTTCAAAAGCGGCGAAGTCAGGCCCGGACTTGTCCACAGGCTTGACAAGAACACATCCGGTATAATTGTCATTGCCAAGACTGAAATAGCCATGAACCGTCTGGCAAGGCAGTTCTTCAACAGGGAGATAAGGCGAATGTACTATGCCCTGGTATGGGGTAACCCGGATCCTCCGGAAGGAACGATATCCGGAAACATAGGCAGGCACCCCGTTGACCGGTTGAAGATGCATCTCTTCGAAAATGGTTCCGAAGGGAAGCATGCGGTGACACATTACAGGGTCGTTGAAAGACTTGGCTATGTAAACCTTGTTGAATGCACTCTTGAAACAGGACGTACACACCAGATAAGAGTGCATTTTGAGCATATGGGGCATCCCCTGTTCAATGATGAGAAGTATGGGGGAAACAGGATCCTTAAAGGAACCACCTTCAGCAAATACAAACAATTTGTACAGAACTGCTTCAAAATGCTTCCGCGCCATGCACTTCATGCTTTTTCACTTGGCTTTGCACATCCTTTTACAGGAGAAGATATGTACTTTGAAACCGGGTTGCCCCAGGATATAAAGCAGGTTGTTGAAAAATGGAAGAAGTATGTTTCCGGAAGAGAGATTGAACAATAAAACTGATTAGTGCAATGTTAACCGAATACAAATCAAAGCTCAACATAGCAGTCGTTACAGGAGGCGATTCATCTGAGTATTCGGTTTCCCTTAAAACAGCAGCAACCGTCGCACGAACACTGGACAAAAAGAGATACAACCCCATTATATTAACTATAAGGAACAACGAATGGTACTATGGGACCCCTGATGATCCGGGCCCCGAAGTAAATAAAAACGACTTCACTGTAACTGTAAACAACAAAAAGATTGTTTTTGACTGTGTATTCATGACAATCCATGGCACTCCCGGGGAAGACGGAAAATTGCCGGCATATTTCGATATGCTTAAAATACCCTATACCTGCAGCAATGTTCTTACATCAGCACTAACCTTCAATAAGTATGCAACAAAGGTGTTCCTTTCAAACCTTGGCATACAAACTGCTCCGGGTATTCTGATTGAAAGGGGAAAACCGTTCAGCTATGACGAAATTGTAATAAAGCTGGGGTTCCCCTGCTTTGTTAAGCCCAACAACAGCGGGTCAAGTTTCGGAGTTACCAGGGTAAAACAGGAAAGTGAACTTAAAGATGCAATAGAAAAAGCTTTTGTGGAAGACAGGGAGGTGCTTGTTGAAAAGTGCATTGAAGGAATGGAGCTCTCAGGAGGGGTTCTAAAGACAAGCGACCGGGAACTGATCCTTCCGCCTACCGAACTTGTGAGTAAAACCGAATTTTTTGATTTTGCTGCCAAGTACGAAGGTGCATCAGAAGAGATAACACCTGCAAGGCTGCCGGAAAAAGTTATAGCCAGTATTGCAAATACCTCCTCTTTGATTTATGACACACTTCAGTGCAGTGGAATTGTCAGGATTGACTATTTTTACAGTAGCGGCAACATATATTTCCTTGAACTCAACACTGTTCCGGGAATGACTGAAACAAGCATAGTCCCGCAGCAGGTTGAAGCTGCGGGAATGAAGCTCTCCGAATTTTTCACTATAGCTGTTGAAGACGCGATTTTCAGAAGCACCCGAAAGTAATAGCATTATTTCAGAATACCCACCGGTATGCCAGCCTGAAATCCCTTCCGGGCATTGAAAAGTGCCTGTCCTCAACACGCGAAAGATGGTCACGGTAACTGGTGTCAAGGAGATTATCCACACGCAGAATAACAACGTGCCTCCCCCTGCTGTTGAAACGGTACCCGGCTGAAAGACCCATAACTGTATACCCTTCGGTCGAATCTTCCATCTCGGCAACCCTGTTTTGTGTTGCAACCGATCTTACACGTGCACCAAACCAACCATTTCCGTAATCATATTCAATATCTGTCCTGACCCTGAATGGCGGGATAAAGGGCAGGTAATTCCTGTCACCTGTAGTTCTCCGGGCATTGACATAGTCCATACCTACATCAACTGTTACTTTCTCATGTGGTTTGACATTTACGGATAATTCACCACCGAAAAATCTTGCCTTGTCATCCATATACTGAAAAACCGGCAGTCCGGAGCCCGGATCTGTTTCGCCTGTCGGCTCAAAAATTATATAATTGTCAAAAAAGTTGGCGAAACCTGACAGTTCTGCGCTGAAAAAATCGTTCCTCCAGCTTACGAACATGTCAGCTCCGTGGCCTATCTCATCTGAAATGTCTGGATCACCCCTTTCGTAAGTGCCAGAGCAGAGGTGAGGACCGTCAGCAAACAGCTCCTCAACAATCGGGTTTCTGTGCGATCGTGCAAACTGGCCGCCTATTTCAATCCCTTCAGCAGGCCTGTAGTTCAATCCAACCGAACCGGTGAAGTTTACAGCATTTCTTGAAGCTGTTACATCGGGGAAGATATGGTTTGGTAAAACAGTAATATAATTGGCATCCATCCTCAGGCCTGCCTGCAAACGAAACCTTGAAGCAAGGGGTATCTCCTGGAAAGTAAACAGTCCGATATTGTACCTTTCCTCCCCCGGTGTGTAGGCATCTTCCCCGCCTATCTCAAGGTTGTGGCCGTGTATGTTGACCCCTACAGCACCCCGGTCAAATATACCCACCGGTTTGTGTTGCATGGTAAGTGTAGTGCTGAACTGGCGCTTGTCATGTGAAAGCTCCACCTCTTCATCAACAATCAAACCGTTTTCGAGTTCCATCTCAACCTCCTTTTGAGAAAGGATTGAACCATGAAAACGAAGCTGTGCTTTGTCAAAAAAACCTTCCCGCTCAAAACCAAACCTTCCCTGCAATCCGTAACGCTGTTGGCGGTTTTCAATTTCTTCATCAGGGTCGTCGAGCTCTTCGGGCAGTCCATAAGTCTGCAAATTGGCTGAGAAGCTGATTCCCCCTGTAACATTTTCCCTTTCAATGCCGAAACCTGCAGCACCATCGAAATGGTCAATATATGTTCCTGGCAGAACTCCTTCAGGGGTTCTTATGTTTCCGGCACTTCTGTATGCCACCCTGCCACCGGCAGCCCATTTTTCATCTCCGAAGGTGTACCTGGCCAGTCCCGACCCCATATTGTTCATAGAACCGCCCTGAAGCGAAACAACACCCGTTCCGCCCCTGTCCCATTTCTCAGGGATATCATTGGTGAAAATGTTTATAACGCCTCCAAGTGCACTTGAACCGTACAGGAGACTGGCGGGTCCCTTGACAACTTCCAGCCTGCTTGTGGACATAGGATCCATTG
>PUMT01000166.1 GCA_003551495.1 Bacteroidota bacterium | reverse complement strand
CCATATAAGATTTCAGGATCCGTAAGAGTCTTCACAATGAAAAATTTTGGACTGGATTTATTGTTATACCGTCCAAACCTAAATTAATTTCCCGTATTGTCAAAGAAGATTTTTTAAAAAAACGAAAAAAAAGTCTGTTTCAAACAGAAAATATCATATTACAATGCTGTTTCAGAGGCGTTTCAGAGGTGTTTCAGTGGTGTTTCACTGAAAAACTATTTTTACATCCTTTTTCCTGAAAAACCTGTAGATAAAATCAAACAGCAAGGGAAAGAGAGTTGCGGTAAAGATCAAAAGTACATTCCCCGGGATATATGAAAACAGGCTGTTAAAGCTTTCAGCAGTCAAAGCAGCCGCCTTTGCGGATGTTTGAATAACTCCCTCACCTTCCGGCAAAATACCTGATACTATGAAGAGAACAGCCACTGCAGCCGCAGCTAAAAAAAACAGTTTCCACTCATAAGTTATCCTGATCACGGATGTTTCCGCTTCGGGAAGGGATTTAACCCTGTCCATAACCTTAAAGGTGAAATCATCCGGGACTTTCCTGAATCCGGTTTCACGGAATAGTTCCTCCAGCAGTCTGTCATCTTTTTTATTCTGTTTTCCCATAATCATTCCATTTTATTGTTCATAAACAGGGGCACCAGTTCCTGCAGTTTCTTCCTGGCACGAAAAAGCTTCACTTTCACATTAGCTTCAGAGAGCCCTGTTATACTTGACATCTCCCTGACGGGTGTCTGACTGTAATAATAGAGTTGCACAATGAATTTTTCATCTTCCGCCAGGTCATTCAACGCCCTTTCCAGGGCCTGCAGCTTATCTTCCCTGTCGTTATCATAATTGCCGTCAGATTCAATATCATCTTTGTCCATTCCGGCAAAATCTTCGCTCAAAACATACCTTTTTTTAACCCTGTGCCTTGACACTGCCGTATTATATATTATACGGTAAAGCCATGTGGAGAATTTTGCCTTACCCCTGAAACTTTTCAATGAACGATAAACCTTTACAAATGCATCCTGGGCGATCTCCTCGGCATCCTCACGGTTGCCGGACATGCGGTATGCAACGGTATAAGCAAGGTTCTTGTGCTTTTCAACCAGGAACCTGTATGCATCGGCATCTCCGTTAAGGACTTTCTCTATGTAATATTCATCGCTCTTTTGTTCCATTATACAAATATACGACGCATATAAATCCGGATGGTTACAAAATAGTTTTTAATTTTATTTGCCACTTTTTGTAACCAATTGAAAAAAGTGCGTCATAAAGACAAAACAATAACAATTTAAAACTTTTCAATTATGGTAGCTTTAACACCAGTTTTTATAGTTGCAATAATCTTTGGAGCCGTTGTTGCCCTTTCATATATAAAGAACAGGACTCGCGAAAGAGAAATGCTCATTGAGAAAGGGGCCGACGCCTCGATATTCAGGATCAACGGCAAACAAGCCTACACTTCCCTTAAATGGGGTATTTTCCTTGTGGGTATAGCGGCAGGACTTCTGGTTGGGAATCTTCTTGAGCAGACCACAGCCATGCAGAGTGAAGTGGCTTATTTTTCAATGATCTTTCTGTTCGGCGGAATAGGACTGATAATTTATTACCTGATTAACAGGAAGCACAACCGGGAGTCAGCTGAATAGTTCCCTTTCGTGAATTGTGGTGAACTATAATACTTCCCATTTTTAAACCCACTGGTTAAGTAAAGATTTTTTGCTTAACTTACTGTCCACTTTAAGGGAGTAATATCAGAATAAGAAATCTCTAAATTTCCGGTAGTAATTCCATGAAAAATTTTGAATAGAGGGCTTTTGGGATTATTTTCGCATAAATTTTTTTATCATCAAAATGAACCCAACAGCCGTACAATTAACAATCCGCCTGAAAGAGTGGCTTTTATCAATTGGTATTGGAGAAGAAAATGCCGAGCTGCTTAAAACTCTTATTGTAATAACAGCTATCCTTCTCCTTGCCTGGGTTGCCAATTATGTGGTTAAAAAGATTCTGCTTGTCCAGGTGCGGAGATTCCTAAGGAAAAGTGAAAAGAGCTGGAATGCAATAATAATTGAGAAGAAACTTCTTAGAAGGATAGCCAATTTTGCTCCCGCACTCATTATATACAACACAATACCGTTTGCACTGGAGAGCTACCCTGAGGTGATCCCCGCAATCCATGCAATCATCTCATCCGTAATGGTGCTTCTGGGACTTCTCGCCCTGGATGCATTTATAAACGTACTGCATGGTATTTACAACACCTTCCCCATGTCCCGGGAAAAGAACATAAAAGGGTTTGTGCAGGTTCTGAAAATCTTCATATTCTTTTTGGGAGGTATTATAATACTTTCTATTATAATCGGAAGGTCTCCCCTGGTGTTTTTTGGCGGACTGGGTGCTATGAGCGCCGTTTTGATGCTGGTATTCAAAGACACAATCCTTGGCTTTGTTGCAGGCATACAGGCTTCTGCAAACAATCTTGTAAGGGTGGGCGACTGGATAGAGATGCCCAGCAGGAATGCCGACGGCCCGGTTATTGATATTACAGTAAACACGGTTAAAGTGCAGAACTGGGATAAGACAATATCCTCCTTCCCCGCATATGCACTAATTTCCGAATCTTTCATAAACTGGAGGGGAATGGAAGAGTCGGGAGGCAGAAGGATCAAGCGTTCTGTATACATTGACCTGAAAAGCGTAAGGTTCTGCTCGGAAGAGATGCTTGAAAAATTCAAAAAAATTCAGATACTGCACGACTATATTGAAAGAAAAGAGAATGAGCTGAAGGAATATAACGAAAAACACGGCATAGATGAGGAAGTGCTGGTGAACGGACGAAGGCAGACCAACCTTGGGGTTTTCCGCCAGTATATTACCCAGTACCTGAGAAGGCATCCGAAAATTCATAATGATATGACTTTTCTGGTCAGGCACCTGCAACCAACCGAGAGGGGAGTGCCGATAGAGATTTTCGTTTTCAGCAAGGAGCAGGCATGGCCGGTTTATGAATCGTTACAGGCTGATATTTTCGACCATATTTTTGCCGTGGTTCCGGAATTCGGATTGAGAGTCTTCCAGAATCCTACCGGTGACGATTTCAGGAAACTGGGCGGGGTTGAGGAGAACAGGTAAATGATATAACAGCCGTTCAGTGCGGCGGCAAAAGAAAACAGTCAGATAAGTCACTTCCCTCCCATTCTTTGCCTGACAACCTCGAAAAGTATTACGGAGGCGGCTGCAGAAACATTAAGTGATTCTACCGGTCCGCTCACAGGTATCCTCACCTGTTCATCAGAGAGTTCATAAAGTTCTCCGGAAATTCCGCTCTCTTCGCCTCCCATAATAATCGCGACAGGGCGGCCATATTCTGCCTCAAAATAATACCGGGTAGCTTTTTCACTTGCAGCTACTATTGTCAAACCGCTTTCCCTGAGAAATTTTACCGCCTCTGCCAGATTGCGCTCCCTGCATACTGTAATTGAATTGAGGGCGCCGGCCGAACTTTTTACAGCGGCTGCAGTAACCAGTGCCCCTCCCCTTTCAGGTACCACAAGTGCATGTACACCGGCACACAATGCCGTACGGGCAACCGCCCCCATATTCCTCACATCTGTAATCCTGTCGAGCACTACAATGAAAGGTGTCTCCCCTTTCTCATAAATGGAAGGGAGTACATTTTCAACGGGATGATAACTTATCTGCGATATATATGCAATTACACCCTGGTGGTTTTTTCTTGTTATTCTCTGAAGCTTTTCCTGGGGAACGTACTGGAAGGGGATACCGGACTTTTTAATCCCAGCCATCAGCTCGCTGTATTTCTCCCCCCTGAGTCCATTCTTCACAAAAATCTTCTCTATCTCCCTTCCTGATTTAACGGCTTCAATCACCGGATGAAGTCCGAATATAATTTCCCTGCTTTTTGGAGGCATATTATTTTTTTAACGTTGATAACCTTTTTTGCAATGATTCCAGTTTGGTGTTCAGTTCCTCCCACTCCTCCATTTCCTTTTCCAGCTCCTTTTTTAACTCTTCATACCTTTTAAAGAAATCCTCCCCTCCCGGTTTTTCAGTGGTCTGATCCGGATTTGCTAGCTCACTGTCCATCTTGTTCAGCTCCTCTTCCAGTTCGTGGATCCGGTTTTCATTCTTTTCAATTTTTGAAACCACCTTTCTGATCTCCTTCTCCTGTTCCTTTTTCTTCCCGAAAATAATTTTATTTTGTGAAAGTTCTTCCCTGCCCGACGGTTTGTTATCCTGTTTTACCTGTGTCTCAAGCTGACCCAGGGAACTGATATTTTTTTTCCTGAGGAAATCGTAAATACCTCCGGTATGCTCCCTCACTTTTTTGTCCCTGAACTCGTATATCCTGGAAACAAGTCCATCAAGAAACTCCCTGTCGTGCGAAACAACAATTACTGTCCCTTCATAATTTTCAAGGGCCTGCTTCAGCACATCTTTCGAGTGCATATCGAGGTGATTGGTGGGCTCATCAAGTACAAGCAGGTTCCGTGGTTCCAGCAACAACTTTGCTATGGCAAGTCTTGAACGCTCACCACCGGAAAGGACTTTCACTTTCTTGTCAACCGCTTCATCACTGAAAAGAAACGCCCCAAGTATGCCCCTTATCTTCTTTCTCACCTCCCCAGTTGCAATGGAGTCAATAGTTTCAAAAACTGTTTTTTCTTCATCCAGCAGTTCATCCTGGTTCTGTGCAAAGTACCCTAAAGTTACATTGTGGCCGAGGCAGACCTTCCCTGTACAATCCAGTTCGCCCGTAATTATCCGGGAAAGGGTTGTCTTCCCTTCACCGTTCCTGCCGACAAAAGCCACCTTTTCCCCTCTTTCTATGATAACATCTATATTTTGTAAAACATTCAGATCACCGTAACTCTTGCTTACCCCTTCTATTTCAACTACAATGCTTCCTGACCTCGGAGCAGGGGGGAACCTCACATTTATGCTGCTTGTATCCTCTTCATCTACCTCCATCCGCTCCATCTTTTCAAGATGCTTGATGCGTGATTGTACCTGGACTGCCTTGGTGGCCTTGTAACGAAAACGTTCTATAAACCTTTCGGTGTCGCGGATCTCCTTCTGCTGGTTCTTTTGGGCAGCCATTTGCTGCTCCCTCCTTTCACGGCGAAGTTCAACATATTTTGAATAAGGCGCCCTGTAATCGTAAATTCTTCCAAGGGATATCTCTATTGTGCGATTTGTCAGTCCGTCCAGCAAAGCACGGTCATGAGAGATCAATATTACCGCACCTGCAAAACCGGTCAGGAATTCCTCAATCCACTGTATGGATTCTATGTCAAGATGATTGGTTGGCTCATCAAGCAGCAGGAGGTCGGGTTCTCTAAGGAGGATCTTGGCAAGCTCGATCCGCATACGCCATCCGCCGCTGAACTCTTTTGTTTCCCTTTCGAAATCCTTTGGCTCGAATCCCAGTCCAAGCAGAACTTTCTCAACCCTTGCGTTGACCGTTTCACCTCCCAGTATGCGATACCGCTCGGTGTATTCAGAAAGTTTTGCAATAAGTTCCATGTATCCGGAAGATTCATAGTCAGTTCTTCCGGATAACTTTTTGTTAATCTCTTCTGTTTGTTTTTCAATGGCCTTTATTTCGGAAAAAGCAGAAAGAGCTTCATCAAAAAGTGTTTTCCCGTCCCTGTGTACCATTTGCTGAGGAAGGTAACCAACTGTTGTCCCCGCCGGTAAGGTGATCTCACCCTCTGACGGCTCCAGCTCCCCGGCAATGAGCCTGAGAAGTGTGGTCTTTCCGGCACCGTTCCTTCCCACAAGCCCTATCCTGTCGCGTTTCCCTACCTGGAACGAAATATCACCAAATAGTTTAACTCCCCCGAAATAAACCGATACACCGTCTATTGTGATCATGTCGCCATTTTTTTCAACTGCAAAAATAACCATTACGGCGGCAAATGAAAGAAAATGATTTAACATTAAACGGATTGCTATCGGGACAAAAATTTCACATAACAGGAATAATCATTCAGGAATGGAGTAATGACTGGCTCAGATTGGTTCTGATGAAGCGCAGATCGGCCTTTGGCAAAATAATATTATACAGATTGATTTCTTACCTTTGCAAAAATTAAAACCGGGTTACCTATTTTTTTGAATGTAACAGAAGTTTATGGGAAGGAAAAAGCGACATGAGGTTTTTGAAAAAGTTGAGATAACCGGTTTGGCAGCCGAAGGCAAAGCAATTGCCAGGATTGACGGGATGGTTGTTTTTGTGCCATTTGCAGCCCCGGGTGATGTGGTTGATATAACGGTTACAAAGAAGAGGAAAAAGCACGCGGAGGGGATTGTGAACCATTTCCACAAACACTCCCCTTACAGGGTGAAGCCTTTTTGCAGCCATTTCGGTGTGTGCGGCGGTTGCAGGTGGCAGCACCTTGCTTACAGCGAGCAGCTGAAGTTCAAACAGCAGCAGGTTGCAGATAACCTCTCCAGAATTGGAAAAGCAGACATCCCTGAAATGAGGGAAATAATACCTTCGCCAAAAACCACTTTTTACAGGAACAAGCTTGAATTCACATTTTCATCAAGGCGATGGCTGACGGCTGACGAAATTGAGTCAGGTAAAACCTTTGAAGAGATGAATGCCCTCGGTTTCCATGTTCCGGGACGCTTTGACAAGGTACTCGATATTGAAAAGTGCTACCTCCAGGAAGAACCTTCCAACTCAATACGTCTTGCCGTCAAAAAATATGCAACTGAAAACAATATTCCTTTTTTTTACATTATTAAGCAGGAAGGTATTCTCCGCAACCTGATAATACGGACATCCACTACGGGCGATATTATGGTGATTGTGGTTTTTTCAGAAAGGGATGAAAGAGTGATTGAAGGATTGCTGGGCTATATCAGGGATTCCTTTCCGGAGGTAACTTCCCTGATGTATATGATAAACAGAAAAGTGAACGACTCAATAACAGATCTTGATCCGGAGCTGTTCCACGGCAAAGATCATATTATTGAAACCATGGAAGACCTGAAGTTCAGGATAGGGCCCAAATCATTTTATCAGACAAATTCGCTTCAGGCATATAACCTCTACAGGGTTGTAAGGGATTTTGCATCACCCCAAAAACACGAGGTTATATACGACCTGTACACCGGTACCGGTACAATTGCAAATTTTATTGCCCGCGAAGCCGGAAAGGTAACAGGAATGGAATATGTGCAGGAAGCGATAGATTTTGCAGAAACAAACTCGGATTTGAATGGAATAGATAATACATTCTTTTTCGCGGGAGACATAAGGGATCTGCTTACACCCGGATTTGTCGAGAAAAACGGGGCTCCTCACACAGTTATTCTGGATCCCCCAAGGGCAGGCATCCACAAGGATGTTGCCAAAGCACTTACAGAGATTAAACCTTCAAAAATTGTCTATGTAAGCTGTAATCCTGCAACACAGTCCCGGGATACGGAACTTCTTTCAGGGCATTACAGGATAACCGGTGTGCAGCCTGTTGACATGTTCCCGCATACTCATCATGTGGAAAATGTGTTATTGTGTGAACCGCTCACATAGTCCTCAATAAGCTTGTCAAACCGGTCAATTAGTCTGGTAACCAACACATGATCAACGTCATATATTATACCGTTAATACTCCTGACGGGCAAGATCCTGGGCGATGTACCTGATATGAAAGCCGCATCCATACCCAGCAGGTCATCCTTTCTGATCTTTTCCTGCCGGATTGGAATACCTTCTTCCCTGCAAATAAGAAAAATGTATTTCCTGGTTATGCCCTGCAAAACATCTTCCCCGGGAGCGGTAATCAAACTGTTCCCCCGTACGGCAAAGAAATTGGATTTGCTGCCTTCTGTCACACAACCGTTTTCGTTAACCAGCAAAGCTTCATAAACATTCCTTTCCCTGATGTAATATTCAATGCTGTTTCTTAACCCGATGTCAATTATCTTGGCATGTGGCTTATCTCTTTTCCCTTCCAGAAGAGCGGTATCAACACCGTTTTTATACTGTTCAGGGGTGGGGTAATTGTGACCGGTATAATAAGCCAGAAAGACACCGTTTTTCCTCTCACATGTACCCTGATAATGTAATACAACCCTGATATTTCCCTGCCTTCGGTTGTTGGAAGATATAAGTTGCAAAACTGAGGTGTTCATTTCACTTGTAGTCAGCGAAGTATCCAAACCTGCTTCAGTTAGTGATGTAAAAAGCCTTTCCAGGTGGTCTTCAATGAATAAAGGCATTCCTTCAATTACCCTGATAACCTCATAGACAGAACATCCCCCCGAAAGCAACTTCTCATCAAAGTCAGCAACCGGTAACACCTTACTGTTCTGCACAAAATAAGATCCTTTGCAATCTGACATCCTGTTTTTCTGTAAGAATTGAGAAAAAACTATCCGCTTGAAAATATAGAAGCAAACGTATGAAAAATATAACTTTTTTTTCCCGCGTTTGTTGTTTATTTATCATTTATTCGTAATTTGTTTAAAATAATTGATGTCTTTCAAACAACTCAAACCCGGGAAATGGCAAGCCGCAAAAAGCTGAAAAAAGACATAAATTCATTTTGTCTGAAGGTTGTTTTTGAATGTTTTACATTCCTTGAATATACGCCTTCCCTCAACCAGGAAAATACAAGGGATATAATGTACGATGCGGTCAACCTCCGCAATAAGCTTATATACATGGTTAACCATCCTAAAGAAAGAGAGTGGCCCGGTTCTGTAAAGGAATATTACAGTCAGATCAGGGAGGAACTTTACAGGCAAAATGTTTCATTGCTCAAAAGGCTGAACAACCTTTCACGTTAGACTTTATTAACACTGATGCCAGCTACCATTTGCAGCATGCAACGGGCATATATTTGCCAATTAAACTTAAAATTCCTATATTTAGAAAAAAACAGTCAAAGATGGAGATAAAGCTTCAAGGTGCAGACTGGTTGAATTTTGTTGAATTTAACATATCCGGCAATTACGAATACTTCAACAAATGTGATCCGGAATCAAAATTCCTTGACGGGGAAGTATTCAGCATTTTTGCTCCCTGCTTTGAAAAAAGCAAAGAATCATTTGATTATTTTGGCCCCACTAAATACAATGTCCGCAACATAGTTCCCCTTCAGAACGAGCTTAAAAAGACCCTGGCAGAAATTGAGGGACTGAAAAGCGTTGAGGAGTTCGAAACTTTTCTGAAGCGCTTCTTCATGGGAAACAACTTCATCCTGGAGATCAAAAAGGTTGATCCTGAGTGGAAAAAAAACTGGGAGAGCTACAGGGAAGAGTTGGCAGGCACAAACAGGGATATCATCCGGTTGATTGATAAATGCATTGAAGAGGAAAGGGTGTTATGGGTTGTGGGTTATTGATGTGCCCAGGACTGGATTCGAACCAGCACGCCCTAAACGAGCACCAGCCCCTCAAGCTGGCGTGTCTACCTATTCCACCACCTGGGCAGTGTTGTCAAGTGCCCGGAACTGGACTCGAACCAGCACGTTCTTGCGAACACTAGTCCCTGAAACTAGCGCGTCTACCAATTCCGCCATCCGGGCAACTCTGGAGATTGCAAAAGTATAAATTTTTTGAATATTTAAAAAACAAAAAGGAAATTATCCCCGGCGTTTAATAGTATGACACCGGGGATTTGATCTCCGTAACGACGGATTGTTGAGGACTGATTAAATCATACGGAGGCCGGTTACGGTACGGGGAGAAAACCTGTTTTCAAGCAGTATCTGTTCAAGTGTTTTCTCCCTGTGATCCGTAATCAACATGGATGATCGCAACCTGCACCGCACTATTTGGAGGTTACAGGATTTTATCCCACAGGGCAGCACAGTATTCAGTTCAAAAAAAATTTTAATAACTTTGCAGGTTAAATGAAGAAGGGAAAAATGATCGAAATTAAGCTGCCGGATAATTCGGTGAAAAAATATAATGAAGGGGTTACCGGACTGGAAATTGCAAAAAGTATAAGCAACAGTCTTGCTAAGGAAGTGCTTGCAATTACCGTGAACGGTCATTTACAGGACTTAACCCTTCCCATTGAAGAAGACGCGGATGTGAAGCTTCATAAATGGGATGACCAGGAAGGAAGGCATGCCTTCTGGCACTCCTCCGCCCACCTGATGGCTGAAGCCCTGGAAGCTATTTATCCGGGGATAAAACTTGGCATAGGTCCTTCAATAGAAAACGGATTCTATTACGATATTGATCCGGGCGAACACAACATATCCGAGAACAATTTCCCTGAAATTGAAAAAAAAATGATTGAGCTTGCCCGTCAGAAAAACCGGTTTTCCAGGAAGGAAGTGACTTCTGAAGAGGCGCTGTCACGCTACAAGTCCGAAGGCAACCGGTACAAGACAGAGCTTTTGGAGGAGATGGAAAACCAAACTATAACATTCTACAATCACGGCAATTTTTCAGACCTGTGCCGCGGCCCCCATCTGCCTGACACCGGATATATCAAGGCGGTAAAGCTGCTCAATATTGCAGGCGCCTACTGGCGGGGTAACGAAAAAAACAAGCAGCTGACACGCATATACGGTATAAGCTTCCCAAAACAAAAGCTTCTGGATGAATACCTGCAAATGCTCGAGGAGGCCAAAAAACGTGATCACAGGAAGCTGGGCAGGGAACTGGGACTGTTTACCTTTTCTGAAAAAGTGGGTCCGGGACTTCCATTGTGGCTTCCAAAAGGAGCACAACTGAGGGAACGGCTGGAGAATTTCCTCAGGAACGTACAGGTGGAATACGGATACCAGCCGGTGCTGACTCCCCATATAGGGCATAAAGAGCTTTACATCACCTCAGGTCATTATGACAAATACGGAGAATCCTCATTCAGGCCGATAAGCACCCCCATTGAAGGGGAAGAATTCATGCTCAAGCCCATGAACTGTCCCCACCACTGTGAAATTTACAAATCCTCACCCCGCTCTTATAAAGACCTGCCGATTAGGTATGCTGAATTCGGGACTGTTTACCGTTACGAACAAAGCGGAGAACTTCACGGCCTTACAAGGGTGAGAGGGTTCACACAGGACGATGCCCACATTTTCTGCAGGCCCGATCAGCTTAAAGATGAATTTATAAAGGTGATCGACATAGTATTTATAATATTCAACGCCCTCGACTTCTCAGATTTCGAAATACAGGTTTCGCTGCGTGAAAAAAACGGGAATGATAAATATATTGGCAGTGATGAGAACTGGGAAAAAGCTGAAAATGCAATCCTGGAAGCCACCCGGGAAAAGGGGCTTGAAGTAAAGGTTGTTTACGGGGAAGCAGCTTTTTACGGCCCGAAACTTGATTTCATGGTAAAGGATGCTCTGGGAAGAAACTGGCAGCTTGGTACAATACAGGTGGACTACAACCTTCCTGAACGTTTTGATCTTGAATATACCGGATCTGACAATTTGAAGCACAGGCCGGTAATGATACACCGCGCCCCTTTCGGTTCAATGGAGAGGTTTGTTGCTGTAATGATAGAGCACACGGCAGGAAAATTCCCGTTGTGGCTGGCCCCCCAACAGGCGGTAATAATTTCAGTAAGTGAAAAATTCAATGTTTATGCAAAAAAAGTTTCAAATTTCCTAAATAATTACGATATTCGCGCGTTGATTGACGACAGGAACGAGAAAGTGGGAAGAAAGATAAGGGATAACGAAATGAGCCGCATCCCCTATCTATTAATTGTGGGAGAAAAGGAAGAAAGCGAAAACACGGTTTCCGTCCGCAGGCAGGGGGAAGGCGACAAAGGCACAATGACGCTGGAACAATTTGCTTCTTTGATTAAAAAAGAGGTAAAGAGTCAGATAAAGACATAATAAGATAATTAAACCGGATTGTTAACTAAATATTAAGGAGGGTTTTACCATAGCAATCAAGAAAAGCAGTTTTCATAAAGGCCAGCAAGGCAGAAGATTTGGCAAAAGGAGTGATCAGGAGCCCAGGTACAAAAAAAATAATGAGATCAGGGCTTCAAAAGTAAGGCTGGTTGGTGATAACATTGAAGAACCGGGGATATACCCGCTGGAAAAATGTATTAAGCTAGCCGATGAAATGGAGCTCGACCTTGTTGAAATATCACCAAAGGCAGATCCACCTGTTTGCAGGATAATTGATTATCAGAAATTTCTTTACCAGCAAAAGAAGAAGCAAAAAGAGATCAAGGCGAAAGCCGTAAAAATAGTTGTAAAGGAAATACGCTTCGGGCCCAACACAGATGAGCATGATTTCCAGTTCAAGCTGAATCATGCAAAAAAGTTTCTGAATGACGGGTGCAAGATTAAAGCGTATGTATTTTTTAAGGGAAGGACAATTCTTTTCAAGGAAAAAGGGGAAATACTGCTTCTCAGGTTTGCCCAGGAACTCGAAGAGCTCGGCAAGGTTGAACAGCTTCCCAGGCTTGAGGGAAAAAGAATGATCATGCTGATCAGTCCGAAAGCCCAAAAAAAACAATAAAAATTGAATCGTTACATAACAAAAAAGTGAAATTAAAATGCCTAAGATGAAGACCAATTCCGGTTCCAAAAAGAGATTTTCACTGACCGGAACAGGGAAGATTAAACGCAAGCATGCTTACAAGAGCCACATCCTTACAAAAAAGTCAACTAAAAGGAAAAGGAATCTTACTTATTCCACTACCGTAAGCAAGCCGGATGAGAAAAATATCAAGCTTTTGCTTGCAATGAAGTAGAGCCTGGGATTTTCAGGATATTATTAATTAACCAGAGTGAATTAGCCCCCAAGATTTCGTGATTACTACCGAAACGCTAACCACTCCAAAATTGCAAAACTATGCCAAGATCAGTAAATGCTGTAGCAGCAAAGAGAAGAAGGAAAAAGGTCATTAAACAGGCAAAAGGCTATTTCGGAAGAAGAAAAAATGTTTACACCGTAGCCAAAAATGCCGTAGAGAAAGGTTTGCTATATGCTTACCGGGACAGGAGAAAGAAAAAGACAGCTTTCAGGGGAATATGGATCCAGAGGATTAATGCCGCAGCCAGGGAGCACGGTATGTCCTACAGCGAATTTATGGGAGCAGTGAACAAAAAGGGGATTGAACTGAACCGCAAGGTTCTGGCAGACCTGGCAATGAACCACCCCGGTGCATTCAAGGCTGTTGTGAAAGTTGTAAAAAAATAAGCAATAAAACACTTTATTCTTATACAGGGAAGCATATTTGTTTCCCTTTTTTTATTTTTACGGTTGTTTCTCTGTGCAACTCTTCCGGTTTTAATAAGCAAATGCATCAAACATTTAATAACGCCAAAAAATTAATATATGAAAATTGCCCTTATCGGATATGGAAAAATGGGCAGGGAGATTGAAAAGGCAGCAATTGAAAAGGGCCACATTGCCGTTCTTAAAATCGATGAAAGCAACCTTGATGAACTAACCGCTTCAAATATATCCAAAGCGGATGTTGCAATCGAGTTTTCAACACCTTCATCAGCTCCCGGCAACATTTTGCTATGCTTTGATGCAGGTGTGCCGGTTGTATCCGGAACCACAGGATGGACGGAAAGAATGGAGGAAGTACGTGAAGCCTGCATAAGAAAAGGAGGCTGCTTTTTCTACGCCTCAAATTTCAGTCCGGGAGTCAATATCCTTTTCAGCCTTAACAAATACCTGGCCGGCATAATGGACAGGTTCCCCGACTACGGGGTAAATATTAGCGAAGTCCACCACATTCACAAAAAGGATGCCCCGAGCGGAACGGCTATAACGCTGGCTGACGGACTGAAAGATGGGTTAAAGAGGATAAAGGACTGGACTATGGAAAAGGGTGATGACCCCTCACTTTTGTCAATACATTCAGAACGCACCGGAAACGTGCCGGGCACACATGTTATAAGCTGGAAATCGCCGTTTGATGAACTGGAAATTAGTCACCGTGCACTCAACAGAAAAGGATTTGCAACCGGTGCTGTTGCAGCTGCTGAATTTGCAAGAGGGAAAAAAGGGCTTTTTTCAATGAAAGACCTGCTTGGACTGGATTAGGAATAATAAAAAATATCATACACCAATACAAATTAAAATGCAACTGAATAAAAAACATTTTGCCTGGATCAAATTTGGAGTTGTTTCGGCTCTCTATATAATGTGGGTGATCTGGCTCGGGAACTTCTGGTTTTTACTGGGATTACCCGTTATTTTCGATATATATGTCTCCAGAAAGGTTAACTGGACTTTCTGGAAAAAGCGTGAAGGCAAGAACAGCACTCTTGTTGAATGGCTGGATGCACTAATATTTGCTGTTATAGCCGTTACTTTCATCAACATTTTTTTCTTCCAGAACTATAAGATACCCACAGGGTCGATGGAAAAGTCCCTTCTTATAGGAGACCACCTTTTTGTAAGCAAGCTGACATACGGTCCTAAACTGCCCAACACACCCATCTCATTCCCTTTTGCCCACAACACCATGCCCCTTACCAGCAATGTAAAGTCGTATGTGGAGTGGGTACAATGGTCGTACAGGCGACTTGCAGGTTTTAAAGAGGTTGAGAACAATGATATAGTTGTTTTCAACTTTCCTGAAGGCGATACTGTTATTCTTGGGATGCAGGACCAGAGCTATTATAATGTAATAATTCAATATGCAAACGAACTTGCTGAGAACAGGTTGTTCCAGGGAAGAAGCCGGAGTGAGACAGAGGAGTATATAACACGCGCAAGAAGATATATTCATGAAAATTTTACCGTTACTTCCCGGCCGGTTGATAAGCGGGACAATTACATCAAAAGGTGTGTTGCCATTCCGGGTGACACACTTGAGATTGTCAGCGGGGAAATATTCATAAACGGAAAGCCTTTCGACGAGGGAAATGAAAAGATCCAGTATCAGCATATAGTGAGGACAGACGGAACTCCCCTGAACAAAAGGGCTCTGGAAAATATGGGAATAAACCGGAATGAAATAATGTCCTACAGCTCAACCGAGTACTTCATTCCCCTCACAAGGTCAAATGCCGAAACCCTTTCCGGTTTCCCGAATGTGCTTTCAATAAACAAATGGGAAAACCGTAAAGGCAACTTCAGTCCGTATGTATTCCCTCATAACCCGGAATATCCCTGGAACGAAGATTTTTTCGGTCCGCTTGTAATCCCGGCAAAGAATGAAACTGTACAGCTTGACAGTGTAAATATCTCAAAATACAGCCGAATAATTGAGGCCTATGAGGGAAATGAGCTGTCAGTTACAAACGGAGAAATATATATAAACGGACGCCAGGCAGATTACTACACTTTTCAGATGGACTATTACTTCATGGTTGGAGACAACAGGCATAACTCGCTCGACTCAAGGTACTGGGGCTTCGTGCCGCACGACCATATAGTCGGGAGTCCGGTTTTCATCTGGCTGTCACTTGACCAAAACAGGTCGGGCCTCGGCAGAATAAGGTGGAACAGGCTTTTTTCAGGAATAGAATAAGGCCTATCAGCCAGCATCAGCAAAATTAAGACATAATACAGAACGTTACCCCTCCGTTTGCTGTAAATTGGTTGTTCAGGTGTCCTGAGCCAGACAATTACAGGTGGAACAGGTCAGGAATATTTGAACACCGGTATTGTTGCTGGTAAGTTCTATAATATTGTTGCCGGTCAAGCTGTTCTAAAATATTTTTGCCGGTCAAGTTGTTCTAAAATATTTTTGCCGGTCAAGTTGTTCTAAAATATTTTTGCCGGTCAAGTTGTTCTAAAATATTTTTGCCTGTTAAGGTGTTCTAAAACGGGAATTCCTCCGTATCCGGCCTTTCAAGCTCTTCATGCTCCGGCCTGTCAGCTTCTACGTGAACAGGATTGCCCTCGACATAAATGGCCTTGTATGGTTCTGTAGGACAAGCATATTCACAAGCTCCACATCCGATGCATATATTCTCGGTAACTTCGGGAATTGTAACACCTCCTGTAAACGGAACCATATCTACCGCCTTTGTGGGACAGTGCTCGGAGCATGCTCCGCAATCGGTATGATCAATAAAAACCACACAGTTTTCCATAATAAAAACGGCAACTCCTACCTGTGCCACATGTTTCTTTTCGATGGTCAGTGGTTTAATGGCACCGGTCGGGCAAATCTCTCCGCACGTAGTACAGTCAAAGTTGCAGAACCCTGAAAGGTAATCCATTCTGGGCTGCATAAAGCCGGCAAGACCGTATTCCAGGAAAGAGGGTTGAAGCACATTGCCGGGACATTTGGTTACACAAACACCACAGGCGGTACAAGCCTTGTTGAATTTTTCGATACTAACCGACCCCGGAGGCGAAACGGGATATTGCCTGTTTTCGGGTATTGTTGAGGGGCGGGACATTTGCACTTCGTTAGAACCATTGTTCTTTCTTCTGCGTAATCTCCTTCCCTGCTGCTCGGCCGCTGAAACAAACTTATTGAATCCCAACAGGGAAGCTGCCATTACTATTAGAAAGCTCCGCTTGGTGTTGTCAGGGGCACCTGATTGTTCAACCGGTTCGCTTTCCGTTACGGCAACGGGAACAGGACGGCCCTTGAAATAGTACTTAATAGCATTTTCCGGACATATATTGAGGCAGTTCATGCACCCCACACACCTTGAAAAATCAATCTCATTTGTTTTGAAATCAATGCAGGATGATTTGCAGATGCGTTCGCAACGGGCACAATTGGTACATCCCGAATTCTCAATTGCTATCCTGAAAATGGAAAATTTTGACAGGAAACCAAGCAGGGTGCCAACAGGACAAACAGTGTTGCAGTATAATCTTCCGTACCTGTAGGAAAGCCATATTACAAGTCCAAGCATCAATGCCGGGAAAACCATTATCTCCCACTGTATGGAAGGGAAACTTACACGGTAAAGTGTGTAGACCCCCATGGAGGACAATGTGCCTGCCAGAGTGTTGTTAATCCAGGCTGCAACAGGCCTGACAAAATAGGTAACAAACCTGCCGAAATTGCTGTAAGGATCGAGCAGGTTCATTAACAAAATGCTTCCGAACAGCAAAAATATTATGGTCAGTCCCAGCAGGGAATAGCGTAAAAGATTTTTGGGAAGGGCGTATCTGTACGGGCGCATCCTCCTCCTTACCTTTTTTGATATCCATGATACTACATCCTGAAAAATTCCAAGCGGACAAATTGTTGAGCAATATACCCTTCCAAAAAGCAACGTAATCAGAAGAATGAATATAAAACCAAACAGGGTGATACCTGCTATATGTATAAACCTGATAACGGAAGGCCCGAACTGAAGGGAAAGAAATCCTGAAATGAATGATTCTGAAAATACCTCCCTGAAGTCTATAAAGATCAGTGCGGCCACTATAAGAAAGAAGAGCGAAATAATAACCCTAAAAGGTTTCAGATGGTTTTGCATAGTCTATTTTTAAAAGGTGACTACTGTTCAAGTATACTATAATTCATTCCTGTCTGCAAAATCAGGCAGACAGGCAGGTAATACCTTATTGAAATAAAGGATTAAACCGTGATACGGCTGATATTGAGCTGGTCAAGCTTCATGTTGCCAACACCCATTTCATGTGCTATCCTGATATGGCCGACCTCTTCGGGCTCCAACCCGAATAAACGTGTGGCGGCTGCGTCGGCTGCTACCATGTCGGTTGAAGCTATAAGTGACTTCATTTCAGAAACGTCGTCAACTGATACTCCCCGCGGGCCATTTCTCATCATAACCCTGTATGCATCAACTATATTGAGATCAGGTTTCCTTTCCCAGGTTCCAAAATCGGCAATGCACTGGTGAAGGTCGTTGGTGTGCCAGAAGCGGCGATCCCATACAATTCCCATAAGGTTTTTCAGGCAGATGGTGATCCTGCTTGAGGAATGGTGCTTGAGAACCGGGATATTAATGTAGACGTCACTGTTGAGTACCAGTTCGTGAACCTTTGCTTCTGTAAGGCGCCTTCCCTGTTCCACCTTAACATCCTTGTAATAATCTTCGGTATTGCCAGGCAAAACTCGTCCCCCGCCCTCTTTGACAGCTTCTTCTACTCCGCTGTTCCTGTAGCTTCTTATCCAGTTATCACAGGTGTTGTCAAAAGCGTAAACCTGACTTGCACCGGCTTCATAACATTTCTTTACTATATGCTTTACAAGTCCGGGATTGGTGTTGGCTGCCCTTTCAGGAGGCACATCCCACGACATGTTCGGTTTAAGGACAACAGTCTGCCCGCTTTTTACAAAATTCCCCATCCCGCCGAGCGCTTCTATTGCCCGGTCGAACATAATCTCGGGTTCGCCGCCGCGTACTGCCACAAGGTCATAAGGCGTTCCGCTATCAGGCATTTCCGCACCGAACAGTTTATTGTATCCGGCAAAAGATAAAGCCGATCCTACAATTCCGGCACCTACAGATTTTCTTATGAATTCCCTTCGTTTCATATTGCTGATTATTTATTATTAATATTGTGTTCTAAAAAAAGTTTATCAATGCAACAATTGATATATAACAAAAAGTATATATTTTTCCAATCAAATATATATAAAAGAATTCTTAATGGAAAAATTATAATTCCTTATTTTTATTTAACGGGAATTGTATCAAACAATTTTATAACCTCCGGTTTACAATATGGCTAAAAACAAAATATTGCTTTCAACAGCTTATTTTCCGAATATTCAGTATTTTACAAAAATATTACTGTACAGTGAAGTTTACCTGGAATGCCATGAAAATTACTTAAAGCAAACTTTCAGGAACAGGTGCAACATTTTATCCGCCAACAAAGTGCTGCCACTTGTGATCCCTGTAAAAAAAAGAAGCGGAACAAAAATGCCCGTAAGGGAGGTGGTAATTGATAATCATTACAGCTGGCAGCGGCTTCACCGTATTTCTATTGAGTCGGCTTACCGTTCTTCACCGTTTTTTGAATATTATTACGATCATATCCTGCCTTTCTTTAAAGGAAGTTATAAATACCTGTTTGACCTCAACTGTGAAATACTGGAAATATTACTGGATATTTGTGAAATTGAAAAAAATATACTGTTTACGGATTCATTTGAAAAAGAACCAAAAGATGCAGATGATTTCAGGAATATCATCCATCCCAGGAAAAAGTTTGAGGAAACAGACAGTGACTTTTCGCCTGCAGAGTACATTCAGGTTTTCTCCGACAGAAGTGGGTTCGTACCGAATCTGAGCATTCTGGATCTTCTGTTCAATGAAGGCCCGGGTACAACGGAAATTATCAGACTGAGCTCTGTATAAGCCCATGGTCATTAAAGGCTGATAGTTGCAACCCGTATAATGGGTTACAGCAAAAAAAAGCTGCCCCTTTTGCGAGACAGCTTCTTTCTGATAAAAACCAAAATATCAGAATTTAAAACCAAATGTTGCCATAAATTTATTATGCCTGTTTGAGTTCCGTGACGGCTCCATTGGTGGCAAACCTGTACCAAACGGTAAATCATACAGAAAATACCTTTCTGTCTGACTTGTAGTCATGAAAGCAAAATCAAGCATAAAATTCCCTTCCCTGAATCCAAAACCTCCTGAGTATGAAGTGTAGTCGGCATCGCGATTAACCTGGTCTGAAGCAAACGGACTTGCATGATAGGCATATCCGCCCCTGAGCATAAAGGGGCCGAACCTGATCTCCGCGCCCGCCCTGAGATTTCCTGCAGCACGGTAAGTTTCCCTTATAATCTCATTTTCTGCAAAAAAATCGTATCCGCCGTCTGTTTCTCTCAGTCGCATTGATGAATAGTCAACATATTCGTAATCAAGACTTACCACACCAAGCTGTTCAAAAAGCATTATAGATATCCCTCCAATAGCCCGGAAAGGTGTTGTTATTGCATAATCCTTAACGGCTGTTTCAATTATTGCTTCACTGTATGCAGGATAGTATCCGCCCGCAGGATCAAACCATGACTCCATCTTATCATCCCACCTGTCCCTTAAATTGTAAAAGGTCGGAAGATGCACCGTAGCACCTATCCTCAGCATATCAACCGGTCTGAATACCGCACCTGCCTTGAATGTAATACCGGTTCCGGTTGTCCTGAGTGATTGTGAAAGCTTGAATTCCCTGAAATCGCTCAGGTTCTGGTCGTCTGTCTCATAATAATGCCTGCGTGAGTCAAAATCTACTGTTTCTATGCCAAAGCTGGCACCAAGGTACAGCTTGTGTTCATAATTGGCTGCAAATGCAAAAGTCCACTCACCTGCATTCCCGCCTTTTGACATTACCTCCCGCTGTGTTTGTCCCAGCATTACAGGGGTTTCATAAAACCTGTCCTCTTCGGGTATCAGGTCAATCACAAAGGTTTCATAAGCCATCCATTCCAGATCACCCAGATTATCGGGCTCAATACCGTCTGCATAATACATGAAATAATCAGCCATGGAGCTGTTGTTGTTAACCCCTTGTATTATCCGGTTGCGATTGAAATTATTGTGCCTGTTAAAGCCGATACCGATATTTGTTCCTACCCAGCCTGACTCATTGTTGCTGTTAAAGCTGGCCACGAATCCAAGGTTGTAAACCCCTAAACTGTAGAGGTTGTCATCCCTCAGAGTTCCCATATACTCTGTCTCTATATTATGATAACTGAAAGAGGGTGTAAAGGTAAACTCGCTGGTACGGTATACACCAAGTCCCGCAGGATTATAACCCAGTGAATAAAAATCACCACCAAGTGATGCAAATGCACCGCCCATTGATACCGAGCGGGCAGTTGAACCGAAAAACCTTTGTGAATACCGGAGAGCATCGGTGTCATTTTGAGACAAAAGGTTGGGTAATGCAACCGCCATAAATATTATCAGGGAGATTAATCGCTTCATGATCATAAGTAATTAAGTTTCTATTGGAGTTTTTCCGGTATGCTCAACCCTTTCCCGCCTTCGCGGGATAAGGGTTTGAACATACATGTTTCAGGAATGGATTCAATTTCTGATCTATATTATCTTCCGCCTCCAGTGCGAGAATTGGAAGAAGTCCGCGATCCCCCCGAAGAAGTCCTCGTAGACCCGGAACTCCTTGTTGAACCGCTTGAACCGCTGCTTCTCGAAGGAGGTGAAACTGTTGTTGTGCGGGTGCCGGTCGATGACCTGCCGCTGCTTGTCCTTCCTACCGAAGTGGCAGAACGGCTGGTATTTGAAGATCCCACCCTCACAGTTGTAGTCCTGTTGTTATCGGTACGGCTTTCCGGACGCACATAGGTTGAACTGCTTGCAGGACGACGGTAAGTGTTCACATTTTGTTCCTGACTCTGTCCGGCACTCCTTGTCTGATATGTACTGGTGTTCCTGTTATAAGTTGCACCGGAAGCAGGACGGGAGTATGTAGGGACTCTTGATTGTACCGAAGATGCTTCCTGTCCTGATTCGTCAGGCCTTGTGGTTCTTGTAGTAGTTGTAGTAGTTCCGGCCTGCCTTGTAGTAGTTCCGGCCTGACGGGTTGTTGTTGTACCGGTCTGGCGGGTTGTGCCCGTAGTTGTTCCTACCTGACGGGTGCTTGTAGTGCCTGTGCGGGTGGATGTTCCAACCTGGCGTGTACTTGTAGTCCCTGTGCGGGTAGATGTTCCTACCTGACGGGTGCTTGTAGTACCTGTCCGGGTGGATGTTCCAACCTGGCGTGTACTTGTAGTCCCTGTGCGGGTAGCTGTTCCTACCTGGCGTGTACTGGTGGTACCTGCACGTGTAACTGTACCTGTTGCATCCCTGGTGGCCGAAACTGCTCCGGTACGTGTAACCCTTGTATCTCCGGATGTTTCACCCCTTGCTACAGACCTTGTGGCAGCAGTAGCTGTGCTGCTTACGCGGCGTCCTTCGGAATCCCTTACACCAAGGTTATGTGTAGGCGAACCTGCCTGTCCCCTGTATGTAGATGTAGCTCTTCTCTGGCCATGGTGGTAGTTGGCATAGCTCACCCTTCCGCCATGTCCTGCCCATCCCCAGTATGGACTATGGTATCCGTAATGTCCCCAGTAGGGTCTTCCCCAGTGGGCATAGCCATAATAGCCCCAGTGACTCCATGGTGAGTGGTACCATACCGGCCTGGGGACATACCCCCAGTAAACTCCTGTGTAATACCAGGGCCTTCCGTAATAGAACGAAAGTCCGAAATGTCTCCGGTTAAGCGTGTGCCAGTAATAGCTTGTGTAGAAGGGGTCGTAATAACCTCCCCAGTAATAATCATAATGGAACCTTCTGAAACGTGATGCCCAGTAATAGTCGTAATAGGGATCTGCATAAACATGCCTGTGAATCACCGTTGTCGTCTTGGTCTGTTCTGCTTCTTCGGCATATTCGGTTTCATCATAATAATATTCGTAGTATTCCTGTTCAGGCTCCTGAACAGCTGTGGTTTCCTCCGTTATTACAATAGTCTCACTACCGGGAGTGTAATACAGGTCGTCGTAACCTGAGGAGAGGTAAACTCCGGAAGAGCAGCCTCCTGTAATAATCAGAATCAGGGTCAGTATTGTCAAATTTGTTTTCATGATAACCTCCCGATTGTTTTTTTAATTAATATTTTGTTTAATTTGCAGCTTTCTTAACATTTCTTAACTCTATAAAAATAGTAACAAATATTATACCAATCAAGAATTATGGCGAAAGTTTTAACCAGTAAAGAGGAAAATTATGCACAGTGGTATAACGACCTTGTTATTAAAGCCGACCTTGCAGAAAACTCTGCAGTCCGCGGCTGCATGGTCATAAAACCTTACGGATACGCAATATGGGAAAAAGTGCAGTCTGTGCTTGACGGCATGTTCAAGGCTACCGGGCATTCCAATGCCTATTTCCCCCTTTTTATTCCAAAATCTTTTTTCAGCAGGGAGGCAAATCACGTTGAAGGTTTTGCAAAGGAATGCGCAGTAGTAACACATTACAGGCTTAAAAATTCTCCTGATGGAAAGGGAATTATCGTTGACGAAGATGCAAAACTTGAAGAGGAGCTGATAGTAAGGCCAACTTCCGAAACTATTATATGGAACACCTATAAAAACTGGATACAATCCTACAGGGATCTTCCCATCCTTTTGAACCAGTGGGCCAATGTTGTTAGATGGGAAATGCGCACCAGGCTCTTTTTAAGGACAGCTGAATTCCTCTGGCAGGAAGGCCACACAGCGCACGCAACAAAGGAGGAAGCTATTGAGGAAACAATCAGGATGATAAACGTTTACTCAGACTTTGCAGAAAAATGGATGGCACTCCCGGTGGAAAAGGGTACAAAATCACCCAGCGAAAGATTTGCAGGCGCAATAGAAAGCTATGCAATTGAAGCCTTGATGCAGGACGGTAAAGCTTTGCAGGCAGGTACATCGCATTTTCTTGGACAGAATTTTGCCAAAGCTTTTGATGTGATGTTTGCCAGCAAGGAAGGCAAACTTGACTATGTGTGGGCTACATCATGGGGTGTATCTACAAGGCTTATGGGGGCTCTTATAATGGCACATTCTGATGATAATGGACTGGTTCTGCCTCCCAAACTGGCTCCCCTGCAGGTTGTGATAGTGCCGATATATAAAAAGCCGTACGAGCTTGAAAAGATATCTGAAAAAGCAGCCATAATAAAAGGAGAGCTTGAAGAAAAGGGAGTATCTGTGAAATATGATGACCGCGACACCCATAAACCCGGATGGAAATTCGCCGATTATGAGCTTAAGGGAGTGCCTGTTCGACTTGCACTGGGGCCTCGTGACCTGGAAAAAAACACCGTAGAGCTTGCCAGACGGGATACCCTGGAAAAAGAAACTTACCCGGCCGGGAGAATAGCTGAGGTAGTAACAAAGCTGCTTGACGAGATACAGGAGAACATTTACCGGAAGGCATTAAAATTCAAGGAGGAGAACACATTCCATGCAGATACATACGAAGAGTTCCGGGAAATAATAAACAACAGGGGGGGATTTGTCATGGCTCACTGGGACGGAACAGCAGAAACGGAAGAAAGAATTAAAAACGATACCAAAGCTACTATCCGCTGCATACCTGTTAATGCAAAAAAGGAAAACGGAAAATGCATTGTATCAGGTAAACCCTCTTCCCGCAGGGTGATCTTCGCAAGAGCATATTAACATTCAAACCTACCATTCATGAAGCCCGAAGAACAGAAAGAACGTATTGTAAAAACATTAAGTGAAAAGGCCTCAATAAAGCAGAAGGTATATGACAAAACACTCGATGCCTTCGATATGCTTAAAAAAGCACTCCACGAAATCTCGGTCGATTACAACTCATCGCTTAAAGGAGCTGACAGAAGGGTGTTCATAGAGTACAGGGACAGGGGCAAGTTTGAAGCTGAGCTGAAAATAGCAGGAGACATGCTGATATTCAGTATGCATTCCAACATTTTCGAATTCGACAGGGACCATATCGTCAGAAGCCTTCCCTATATTAAGGAGGACGACAGCAAAAGCTACTGTGGAATAATCAATGTTTACAACTTTCTTGCAGATTCATTCAAGTACAACAGAACAGACGATCTCGGATACCTTATATCGCGCATATTTATAAACAGGGACGTCAGTTTTTTTGTGGAGGGGAAACGCCAGCAAAGATTTTCCTACAAGATCTTCGGAAAAGAGTTTGTCACAAAGGAAGCCCTGAAGCAGATCGTGAACAACTCGGTTCTCTATTCACTTGAATTTGACCTTCTGGTGCCTCCCTACGACAATGTAAAAATAACCTCTGTGGCACAAATGAATAAAAAGTTTGAAAGTTCCAAAATGCAAACAGGGAAAAGACTCGGGTTCCTGTTCAAATCTGATGATGTGCTTGAGGAACCGGCTGGAAATTAAGTATAACAGGTTAACAACCATAGTTAATTACTTAATGGAATATAATAAGAGTCAAATAACCCCACAATATTTTAAACTAAATCCCAGGCAATGAAAAATTTATCTTTCCTCCTGTCTCTGTTTATTTTTATTCAGCTATCTGCATTTTCAGCAGAAAACAATGCCTACTTTATTACAGATCCGTCAGTATCACCCGACGGTGAAACAGTTGTTTTCAGTTATGAAAACAACCTGTGGAAAGTGCCCGCAGAAGGCGGGATTGCTTACAGGCTGACCTCGATGCAGGGCAGGGAATTCCTCCCAAGGTTTTCGCCCGACGGTAAATGGATAGCATTCTCAGCGTCGGTTGACAACACCACCAACATTTACGTTGTCCCTGCAGAAGGAGGCGAAATAACACAACTTACCTGGCATGACGCAGACGACCATGTTGACTCGTGGTCATGGGATTCCAGGTACATCTATTTCTCCTCATCACGCTACAATATGTACAGTGCCTACAAAGTAGCAATTGAGGGAGGTACACCGGTCCGGCTTTTCGGACACTACTTCAACACACCGCACCACATTGTGAAACACCCTCATAACGGTTCATTTTATTTTACAGAATCATGGGAAAGCTTCAGGTTCCCTGAAAGGAAAAGGTACAGGGGAGCCCATGCACCCCAGATCAAGTCGTATAACCCGGACACGGAGGAATTTACGGTGCACACCCGGCATAAAGGAAAAGATATGTGGCCGGCCATTTCTGCAGAAGGGTCCGTCTATTTTGTATCAGACGAGGGGAATGAAGAATACAACCTCTACACTTTTGAAAACGGCCTGAAGAGGCAGCTGACATCCTTTGAAACTTCCATCGGAAGACCCCAGGTAAGCGCAAACGGGGAAAAGATAGTATTTGTCAAGGATTACAGGCTGAATGTATACGATGTATCAACCGGCAGAACGGATGCTCCTGCAGTAAAACTCTACAGGCAGAATTTCCTTGAACTTGAAAGGAACTTTAATGTTAGCGGAAGGATTACTGCTTTCGATGTTGCTCCGGACAATAAAAAAATAGCATTTGTTTCAAGAGGCGAGCTGTTTGTATCATGCATCGAAGGCAGGGTGGTAAACCAAATGAAAACAGAGCCTTCTGAAAGGGTGTTAGAGGTGAAATGGATGAAGGACAGCCGGACACTCATTTACAGCAGGACTGTAAACGGCTGGCCAAACTGGTTTACAATCGAAGCCGACGGCAACGGAGCCGAAAAGCAGATCACCGGTGAAGAGATGAACAACAGGCAGCTAACCCTCAATCAGGAGAGGACAAAAGGTGTGTTCCTGGCAGGAAGGAACTATGTAAATGTAATTGACCTTGAAACAATGGAAACAGAAATAATAGCCGACGATGAACTGTGGGGTTTCCAGAACTGCACACCCGGGTTTTCACCTGACGGGGAATATGTGGTTTACACAGCCAGGCGCAACTTTGAACTGGATATATTCATTCATCACCTTCCAACCGGGAAGACAATGAACCTGACCGGTACATTTGTCACTCAAAGAGAACCTTTCTGGTCACCATGCGGAAAGTACATCTATTTTACATCAAACAGGTACGGGGCATCATGGCCGAGAGGTGTCAGAAACAGCACCATGTACCGCCTGCCACTTCACCGTTTCAGCAGGGAATTCAAATCAGCAGAATTTGAGAAGCTCTTTGCAGAAGAGAAAGATGAGGAAAGTGCATCAAACATTGTAATTGATGCAACAGACATGATAGAAAGGTGGGAAACCATCCCCGTAAGCGGTGGCCAGCAATTCAGTCCATTTGTCATTGAAAACAACAGCGAAACAACCCTCCTCTTTTCTTCGGATCATGATAAAGGTCAAACTGCTCTCTGGAAAAGGGTTTTCAAACCGTTTGAACAGCCTCAGACTGAAAGGATTTCGGGTCCGAGTCCGGGCAGGACGCTGCAAATATCACAAGCCGGTAACAACTTCTACATACTTGCAGGAGGAGATATTCACAAAATCAACCTTCAAAGGAACGCACTTGAAAAAATTGATATAAGCTATAATTTTTCCAGGAACCTGAGAAATGAGTTCAACCAGATGTTTTATGAAACATGGGCTACAATTGAAGAAAATTTTTATGACAAGGATTTTCACGGGGTTGACTGGAGAGCACTCAGGGATCAATACGAAAAACTGCTTCCTCATATACGCCAGAGGGAAGACCTTAGGAGGCTCCTTAACGACATGCTTGGAGAACTCAACTCCTCGCATATGGGATTTTCGTCAAGGGGACAGGAAGAGAGAACCTACTTTTCATCCCGCTCTGCTTTCCCGGGTGTTCTCTTCAGCAACAGCGATCCTTACAGGGTTAAAAGGATAGTAAGAAATTCCAATCTCGACCTTACCGAAACCGAAGTGAAAGAAGGTGATATACTTGTTGCGGTTAACGGGAAAAGGATAGAACAGGCCAAAAACAGGGAATATTACTTTTCCTTCCCTTCAATGCCTGAAGAGCTTACATTGAGTTTCAGCAGGGACGGTGAAGAGTTTTCCGTTTTCGTGCACCCTCACACAACAGGTCAGCTTAACACAATGCTGTATGACGAATGGATAGCCCAAAACCGGACATATGTGGATGAGCAAAGCGGTAAAAGAATTGCCTATATCCACATGAAAAACATGTCTGCCCAGGCCCTCAACCAGTTCATTATTGATATGACCTCTATTGCCGAGCGGCGGGACGCACTGATACTCGACCTGAGGTACAACAGGGGCGGAAACGTACACGACGATGTGCTGAACTTCCTTTCTCAGCGGCCATATCTTCAATGGCAATTCAGGGAGGGAGAAATGTCTTCACAGCCCAATTTTGCTCCCTCGGGCAAACCGATAGTACTGCTGATCAACGAAAGGAGCCTGAGTGATGCTGAAATGACTGCGGCCGGATTCAAGGAACTTGAACTGGGAACGGTTATGGGTACTGAAACATACAGATGGATAATATTTACATCGGGCAGGACTATGGTTGACGGTTCATCATGCAGGATACCTGCATGGGGTTGTTATACCCTTGACGGGGTCAACCTGGAGATGTCAGGAGTGGCACCCCACATCCATGTTGGGATGGATTTAAAGGATCGCCTCAAGGGCAGTGAACCCCAGCTTGATATGGCTATAGAACATATATTGAGGGAACTTGAATAACAGCCTTCAAATTATGCTCAAATGCCACACCAGTTAACCAGTGAACGGGTTTCATGAAAATGGTTCAGCCTGCCGTACAGGAAATCGTTTTCCCTGTCCCGTCCTGGATAACACATCATAGGATGCATTGACCGGAGACTGTTAACGGGGTTTATGTGTGAAACAGCTTTTTGGGCATGATTCCCCCATAAAAGCCAGACAAGGTCAGGGTTTTCACCGGCAATGTATTCCAGGAGCAGTTTGGTAAAAGGTTGCCATAAAGAGGAATGTTTGCCGGGATTGCCAACAGCACATGTAAAAGCAGTGTTAAGCAGAAGTGCCCCCTGGTTTTCCCATGAGCTGAATAGCAAGTCGGGCGGCAATATGGAGAATTCAGGGTCATTTACCACCTGATTATATGAACGTATGGCACCTTTGCGGGAGCTGTATATTGCACGTAAAATATTTTTAAGGGAAACATTCCTGTAAGGAGCCTTCCAGGACTGCAGTCCCCCAACCTCAAAAGCCCTTCCTGTCGCCACCCCTTCAGTGGGATAGGGATCCTGGCCAAGGATCACCACTTTCATTTCATTAAGGGGGAGGCCAAGGAATCTCAGCACCTTCCCGGAGGGGGGAGTGAAATATTCGCCGGCTAAAGCAGACTCTGCTTCAGACAGCCTGCTGCATACTGAATGATCGGACAGGAAACCGGCCCACGATGAATGGACAGGAACCCCGTTTGATGTTATGAAATTTGAAAAACACACCACAATGCTGTTTTATAACAGATAATAAAAGTTAAAAATAGGAGTTTTTATAAACAGTTTCCACAAATCAGGAAAAAACCGGCTGGGTTCACCATAACATTTTATAATGGCAAACAGTTTCAAAATAGTAACGGGGTACACTCCCACAGGCGACCAGCCCGGCGCGATAAGCAAGCTTGCTGAAGGTATTCACACCGGGAAACAATACCAGACCCTGCTGGGTGTAACCGGCTCGGGAAAAACATTTACCATTGCAAATGTAATAGAAAAGGTTCAGCGCCCCACACTGGTGCTTAGTCACAACAAAACTCTTGCGGCACAACTATACAGTGAATTCAAACACTTTTTCCCTGACAACGCGGTTGAATATTTTGTTTCCTATTATGATTATTACCAGCCTGAAGCATATCTCCCCGCGAGCGATACCTATATAGAAAAAGACCTTTCCATAAATGAGGAAATTGAGAAGCTTAGGCTTAGTGCTACATCTTCACTCCTTTCCGGGCGGCGGGATGTGATTGTGGTTTCATCAGTTTCATGTCTTTACGGAATTGGTAATCCTGAAGATTTTCACAGCAATATGATATCACTCAAAAGAGGAGGGATAATTGGCCGGAACAGGCTGCTGCACAGGCTGGTCGAAAGCCTTTATTCCAGAAGTGAAGGGGATTTCAGGAGGGGAAACTTCAGGGTAAGGGGAGACACTGTTGATATATTTCTTGCATACGGCGATATTGCATGCAGGGTAATTTTCTGGGGGGATGAAATTGAAGATATTGAAACCTTCGATCCTGAAACCGGTGAAATCATCAGTAATCCGGATGAAATGGCCATATACCCTGCCAATATTTTCATTACTACCAAAGAGAGGATGCAAAATGCTATTAAAAGCATTCAGGATGACCTGGTAAAACAGGTTCAGTACTTCAGGGATTCGGGAAGGGAGCTTGAGGCAAACCGTTTACTGCAAAAAGTTGAATACGACCTTGAAATGATCCGCGAGCTTGGGTATTGCTCCGGAATAGAGAATTACTCACGCTATTTTGACGGAAGGATACCTGGTTCCCGCCCATTCTGCTTACTGGACTACTTTCCCGATGATTACCTTATGGTAATAGACGAAAGTCACGTTACAATACCCCAGATAAGGGCTATGTACGGAGGCGATTATTCAAGGAAAAAAACCCTTGTGGAATACGGTTTCAGGCTGCCCGCTGCTATAGATAACAGACCGCTCAGGTTTGAGGAGTTTGAAGGGCTTTCCGGTCAGACCATATTTATGAGTGCAACACCTGCCGAATATGAAGAAGCAAAATGCGGCGGTGAAACGGTAGAGCAGATCATAAGGCCTACCGGACTACTGGAGCCGTACGTTGAAGTAAGAGCAAGTAAAAACCAGATTGACGACCTGATAGGTGAAATCAATAATTGCACATCCCGGGGTGAAAGAGTCCTGGTTACCACATTAACCAAAAGAATGGCTGAAGAGCTTTCAAAATACCTTGACAGGATGGATATAAAATGCCGTTACATCCACTCGGATATAGACACAATTGAGAGGATAGAAATAATGGATGGGTTGAGAAGCGGTATTTTCGATGTTCTTGTAGGGGTTAACCTTCTAAGGGAAGGACTTGACCTTCCTGAAGTATCACTGGTGGCAATTCTTGATGCGGACAAGGAAGGTTTCCTGAGGTCTGCCAGATCGCTTACACAGACATCCGGGAGGGCGGCCAGGCATATTAACGGCAGGGTCATTATGTATGCTGATACAGTAACCGGTTCAATGAGAAAAGCTATTGACGACACCCACAGCCGCAGGGAAAAACAACTTGCCTATAACAAAAAGCATAACATCTCCCCCACTCCCGTCAGATCTTCCAGAAAGTCGATCCTCTATACAAGTCCCGTTGAGGAAGAAACCATACGCACCAATATTGCAGCAGACCCGGTTATTAAGTACATGACTATGGACGAGTTAAAGAAAGTAATTGCAAAAACAAGGAGAAATATGGAAGAGGCGGCAGCCGAACTGAATTTCAAGGATGCAGCCCGTTACAGGGACGAACTCTCTGAACTGGAAAAAATTGCCCGGGGAGATTTTCGGGAAAGCCCGGCATGATACTTTTTCCAGCCACTATAAAACAAAAAGATTTGAGCGTTGTTTTTCAGGTAAACGGATTGCGGATTTTTTTTATTTACAGAAAATTATTAGCTTAGTACAAAATTTGGTAAACTATTGTACACATCCCGGTTTTCATTTTTACCATTATCCAGGGATTATACATAACCTGTCATAACAAACTTAAGGCATAAGAAAAAAATATTTCTGCATTATAAATGGAAAAATTAACCATAAAAGGCAATAAGAAAACTCCATCGGTAACTCTGGATCCCGAAAACCGCAAGCTTCATTTCGAAGGCAGGTCTATTCCGGAGGACACGGTCAAATTTTACGAACCGATCCTGGAGTGGTTAAAAAAATATATAAGCCAGCAAAGAAGTGAGCAAACCAACCTGCATGTAAACCTTGAATATTTCAATACCAGCACTTCACGGTATCTTTTCGGCATATTCAAAACCCTTGAAAAATATCATGTTTCGGGTAATCCTGTTACTATTCACTGGTATTATGAAAAAGACGATTACGAAATGCTTGAGTCTGGCGAGGATTACGCTTCTATACTGAAAGTTCCATTCAAAATGGTCCCTATCCCGGTCAGGGAATAAAATATGTTGCAACCGCAATTGATTACCCTTCATACGTAGTTTCAGAATTTCGTTATTCTTAAAACCTGGCAGGAACAACCAACAGTTCTTATCTTCTCATATGAAAAAAACCGGGAATCCTGCAGATTCCCGGCTCAGATCATTAAATACACTTTCCGGTCAGAAACTCTTCCTTACCACTCCGCCTTTTGCACTGTCAACCTTTATTGTATAGTTTCTGCCTCCGTCAACTATCCACCTTACCGTTACATGTCCCATACCGGGAATGTTATCCACCTCTATAATTTCAGGATTTCTTTTTTGCTCTTCCACAACATTGAGATCCGGATTGAGTACCCTCATACCCGCCAGTACATCACCGCCTTCAAGCGAAATATAGTTGGGGCGTTCAATATTGTATCTCAGGTCAATTCCCGAATGTGTAGGTATTATTCTGCCGTTAGCTATTACCGCGGTTATCTCCTTTTGTCCCCTGCCCAGATCTTTCACCTGAACATCGTGTATCTCAAGCTGAGGTGTATGATAAGCATGAAAAAGGGTGAATGCCATATTCCTGTGGGCATCCGTTTCAAGTAAAAAGCCGGGATGAAGCCTGCCGAAATTCTTCTTGAACCCTCCAATTTCAATCTTCCCGAACTGCGGATGATCGTACTCTTCCCAGGGCACAAAAGCATCTTCAAAAAGCAGGTATCGGTCAAACTGGTAGGGGGCCTTCTGTGCTTCCTCCCTGTCTTCATACTGTTCATAAAAATAGAGGTACCTTGTGAAAAGTTCATTTGTGAATGTGTAAATACCCCTGCCGAAATGGAACCAGTCTATCTGGCCTCCATAAACCGAATATAGGTCCTGATAAAGTACCAGGTACCTGTATCCAGGCAAAAGTTTGTCACCCAGTTCACCCAGCGCATCATATACATTCCTGTCGGCAAAAGTATAATACTGTTCATCCTCCCTTGTTCCGGGTCCTCTCAGGATCATACCTCCCATATTGTGGTATGTCTGCGCCCCGGCAATATTTGGATGTGCCACAACAAAATCCCTTACGGCACGGTTTTCGGGCAATGCAAATGGATAATGATATGCCCCCCTTTGTACATGGTCAGGCTGCCAGTTCCACCCCCAGTCACGATTGGGATCATATCTTCCTATTCCATCTGAATTAACACGGCCGTCATGGTTCCTGTCAATTCCTTCAAGTCCGAGCAGCTCAAACTCTCCCTGCTCTCCCGGACCCACACGCACCATTCTCCTTGGGTCTTCAGGGCATTCCCTGAACTGGCCGAGGGGATTCCTCCTTCTCATCTGGGTAATATGACCGTCATTGTTGAGGTCATCGAAAGGGTCGTTGGCTGCAACACCGTCTCCGCTGTCATCCAGGGGTATAGTGCCGCTCCTGGGGGTACTTCCGGTGTTTGGTTCATAAATATAATTATCGCGTCCGTCAGGATTGATTGTAGGTGCTATATAAAACACCTTTTCATCCATTAGTTTTGTTATGAAATCATTTTTTCCATAGTTCTCAAGAAGATACCATGCAGTATAGAGAGCTATTTCAGTACCCTGGATCTCGTTGGCATGAATATTGGCATCTATCCAGAATCCGGGTTTTTCACGGTGTGGCTTGTTTTCTAAATTTGTAACGGTAAGCAACCATATTTCACGGCCTTCATAGGAGCTGCCTATTGATTCAAGCGTTGCCAGAGAAGGATGGGCATCTGCCAGCTTGCGGCATATTTCGGCAACCCCGTCAAAGTCATAATAACGGTTCCAGTGTATTTCCACTTTGGGAGTTGCCGGTGTTCCTGCTGCCTTGAAAATCTGGTCTGCTGTCTGACTGTAAACTGTGTTTGAAAACAATATGAATACAAAAAGCAGCAGCTTTATTCGGGTAATATTTGTTTTTATTTTCATTGCTTCTTGTTTAAAGGTTTATTTCTATTTCTTTGAAACCGGTACTTTCCGCACCAGCCCTTATCTTTATCTCTCCCCTGCCTCTTACAAGCCAGCTGCATTCATACCTGCCTTTTCCTTCTATACGGTCAAGTACCTCAACCCTTTTGCCGCTGACCAGCTCCTGTCCTTCATCCGGATCAAAATTCACAACAGTTTTCTGCACCCATCTTACCCGTTCTCCCAGTTCGGTAACAGTAGGGAAAACACCTTCATTGAAAATATCGACCGTTACCCGGTGCAGGTCTCTTCCCAGCCTTTCCGTGCGTACATTCACAATATCTGTAACCGGCCTCATTTCTGCAAGCTCCAGCAAAAAATTGAAATGCTCGCCTGCAGACCTTTCAACAATTTCATATGGGGGATTATTCATCACAAACGGTGCTATACCCCCAACCTCGGTCTTTTGGCCGGGGTAATCCGGATGTTCAACTTCCTGCCACGGCACAAATACATTCTCCAATCCCTCACTTTCAGCCCATTCAAGAAAATTGATCTCCGGATTGGAACTGCCGCCTTCAGATGCAGGAACCCACCAGCCGGGAGTGCTGAAACTAAATCTTCCGTAATGAAAGTAAGCCCACTGGAAGAAATCCCCATCCGTACCACTTTTCCCTGTTGCGCCTTCTGTGCTGACCAGTCCACTATACTTATTGGAAACCATACTGTTTACCTTTGCATCTTCCTGAAGGATACCGGTTACCATCCTGCCTGATGCAGCCCTTTCATTATAGGTAAGGGGGGCGGTTAGGTTATCAGCAGGACCGAATCCCACAACGGCAAATACATTTTTTGATTCAAACAGGAAATCTGCAATTGCCCTGGACTCAATTTCCGATACTGCATGCTCACCTGCCCTGGGGGTGAATGCAGGGTATTGAAAAGTGAAGTTTTTGTTGAAATCAACCATCCCTTCCCTGTGCATATTGAAAAGGTCATACATGTCACTGTCAATCCCCTCGGGCTTTAGAGTGTACTTGCCGGTTTCTCCCTTTTCAAAGGATGCCCTGACCATAACCCTGGGATCTTTGGGGTGGGTTATCCATTCACCTGAAGGATCTTCGGTCCTCATCATGGTGATCATATTATCGCCGTTCAGGTCTCTGTAGGGATCTTCTGCCAGGCGGGCATTCCTTTCAACAGAATGAGGCGGATAAGCATTTCCGGTACGCTCATAGCGAAGCCTGGAAAAAAACTGTGCCCGTGCATCCGGATTCATGTCGGGAAACACATAAAAAGTTGTTTCTGAGAGTAATTCCTTTACACGGTCATCGCCCGAGTTTTCGAGGATCTTTTCGGCAAACAGAAGGGCAAGTTCCGTTCCAACCGGATACTCACCGGAAACACCACCTGCTACAGCGATGGCAGGACGGTTTTCCAGGTCACCTGTTCCGATTGACAGCAACCATATCTCTTTTCCACCGTTCGTTTTGTCAAGCGATTCCAGGGTTGCCACTGCAGGAAATTCCCTTGCCAGTTGATTCAGACGGGCAGAAAGGTCATCATGGTTTGTATAGCCTTCCTGACCGTTAAGATTAAAAAACGGGGAAAGTGCCACCATCAGGATGAAGGCAGCACGAATTAATTTTTTTTGCATGAGGTAAATTTTTTTTGATAAGAAAACATTTAATAGCCGCAAGTGCGTCAAACACACAAGCAAAAAATCTTCCGGTCACAAAGCCGTCCTTTTAAAAAACGGGAAAGATTTTGCCCGTAACAGGGAGGAATTGTGAATGAAAAATAACGTGTAATATAATATAAAAAAGTGGAAGAAAAAGAGAGTATTGTCAACCAATACAGGATTTGAGAGTTTTAATTGACGTTTAAAATCTGTGCATTAAAGCGGGTATAGTCAGCCAAGGTAGGATTTGAGAAGTTTGCTCCTTGAAGTATGCCTCAGGCGCCTTATCGCCTTTTCCTTTATCTGCCTCACTCTTTCCCTTGTCAGGCCAAAACGTTCGCCAATCTCTTCAAGGGTCATTTCCCTGACTCCTATGCCGAAAAAATATCTTAATATATCTCGTTCCCTGTCGGTTAGAGTTGAAAGTGCACGGTCAATTTCTTTTTTCAGGGATTCGCTCAGAAGAATATTGTCAGCCGAAGGGGAGTCATTGTTTGCAAGTACATCCAGCAGGCTGTTTTCTTCATTGTCTTTGAAAGGGGCATCAACAGATATATGCCTGCCGGAAATATGAAGTGTGTCTGAAACCTTTTCCCTTGTTAACTCAAGTACTTCAGCAAGCTCTTCAGCAGAGGGTGTGCGTTCATATTCCTGTTCGAATTTAGCAAAAGCCTTGTTGATCCTGTTCAGTGAACCAACCTGATTGAGCGGGAGGCGAACTATCCTGGATTGTTCAGCAAGTGCCTGAAGAATTGATTGCCTGATCCACCAGACTGCATAGGAAATAAATTTGAACCCCCTGGTTTCATCAAATTTTTCTGCTGCCTTTATCAATCCGAGATTTCCTTCATTGATCAGGTCGGGCAAAGTCAGTCCCTGGTTCTGATACTGCTTTGCCACGGAAACCACGAATCTCAGATTGGCCCTTGTTAATTTGTCCAAAGCAGTATGATCTCCCTTTCTTATTCTTTGTGCCAGTTCAACCTCTTCCTCAACAGTGATCATCTCTTCCTTTCCGATTTCCTGGAGATATCTTTCCAGCGATTCGCTGTCCCGGTTGGTAATTGACTTTGTAATTTTTAACTGTCTCATTCTCCTTTAAAATGTTCCTCCAAATTTAAAGCAAATATTTGTTTTATCAGGCATCTTCAAATGTTTTATACTTGATAGAGTGCATTTTTTAAAACGGTTAAACGCTACGGCTATTGCAATATTGCTGAAAAGGCCAAAAAAAAGGCTGCCCTTATAAGACAGCCCCTTATTTGCAATATACGGATCAGAGTCCGAATGCATAGTATGCCCTTGTCCCGTCAGGATAAACACCTTCAATGAATACACCACCGCTGTGCCCCTGCAGAAGTCGCAAAATATCCGAGGGTTCACTTATACGGTAATTGTTAACGGTAATTATTATAAACCCTTCCCTGACTCCGGCCGAACGAAGCTCACCTTCTTCAAGATCTACTACCTGAACACCGTTCCGTAGATTAAGTTCATCTTTAAGATCATCGGGTACTTTCCTGAACCGGGCACCAAGAAGCGCTTCTTCCTGGCGTACTACCAGATCCCTGTGATCATCCATTGAAAGAAGTTCTGCGGTAACCTCCCTTGTCCTGCCGTTCCTTCTAAGTAGAATGTTAACATTATCACCCGGACGGTGGCGTCCTATCTGTTCCTGTAATTCACCGGTACTGTTTACCTTAACTCCGTTTACTTCAATTACCACATCCCCGGCTCTTATTCCCGCTTTATCGGCAGCACTTCCCTCAACTACATCAATAATATAAATTCCATCCGTCTTTTCAAGACCTTTATCCCTGGCCACCTCAGATGCATTTTCTATTGTAACCCCGAGAACTCCACGCTGCACTTCTCCAAACTCGATAATATCTTCCACAACTTTTTTAACAATTGCGGAAGGTACGGCAAATGCATTGCCGGCATGTGTCCGGGTTGGAGATACTATAAGGGTTGGGATACCGATTAGCTCACCCCGCAAATTAACGAGTGCGCCTCCGCTGTTTCCCACATTTACTGCAGCATCGGTCTGTATAAACGATTCTATCGGCATTTCACCGTCCCTGAGGACACCGAAAGCCCTGCCTTTTGCACTGACAATACCGGCGGTAACGGTTGAAGTAAGATTGAATGGGTTACCTACCGCCAGCACCCATTGTCCCAGTTTCAGATCATCTGAATTGCCGAAGGGAACAAAAGGAAGGTTTTCTTCTTCAATCTTCAGCAATGCAATATCTGTATTGGGGTCTTTACCTACAATTTCTGCATCAAAGACACGCTTATCATTAAGTGTTACCTCAACCTTGTCAGCATCTTTTATAACATGATGATTTGTAACTATATATCCATCAGTTGTCAGAATAACGCCCGACCCAAAACCAACAACCGGTTCCGGTTCAATTTCCCTCTGCCTTGGTCCGAAAAAAAACTCAAAAGGATCCCGGATTTCACTTCTCTCCCTTTCCCTGGTAGTTT
>PUMT01000015.1 GCA_003551495.1 Bacteroidota bacterium | reverse complement strand
CGACCTGGCAGAATGTGAAAAACTTACACTTGAGGATTACAAAAGGAGGCCTCTTTCGAGGAAATTCCTCGAATCGGTTGCCCGCCTCTTCAGTCCGCTACTCTGATCTTTCTCTGCTTCGCGCCCGGCTTTCCCTGAAATGCTGCCGGGGGGTTCATTGTTCCGCTGCCCTGGCCTTTCTCTGCTTCGCACTCACTGCCTTTCCTGAAGTGCTGCCGGGGGTTTTATTGTTCAGCTACTCTGACCTTTTTCTGCTTCGATCCCCGGGCTGTTCCGGACAACAGTTCAATTAGATTGAGAAAACCGAAACTTTTTTGACGGGATGTTGTATAAGTTAATTAAGAATACAAAACTGCTGGGTTTTATCTTTATTGTTTCATTTTAAATGTTGATTGTTATGAAAACCGGTATATTGAAAGTGGCAGTTGTTGCAATATTTCTTCTTTTTGGAAGTGCAGCTGAAAAAAGCAGTGCGCAGTTATCTGATATGGGACTGATACTGGCGGGAGGTATATCTGATGCTGAAAAGATAGGGGCTGCCTATTTTTCGCCCTATACAGAAGCATTCGGTGCAAATCTCAATGCAGGATGGTATAATACTGCAAATACGCACCGCCTGCTTGGCTTCGACCTCACCTTTTCACTTAACCTGGCAGTTGTGCCCGGTAATGCAAAAACTTTCGACCTTAATGAAATTGAGGGACTAACAGGCAGCTTTACCGGAAACGGCATTGCACCTACCATAGCCAACAGAATGGACAACAGGCCGGAGATGCAGTATTTTGAGAACACCTTAAGCTATGAGCTGCCTAACGGGACCGGGCTGGGATATATACCGGCGCCTACACTGCACCTGGGTGTTGGGCTTCCTAAAGACACTGACCTGATTATACGCTATGTGCCCGACATAAAGGTGGGCAGAAGCGGAAACATGGGTTTGTGGGGAATAGGGATAAAACACAGCCTCAAGCAGTGGATCCCTGTACTGAGAAGGATGCCCGTTTTAAATCTTTCCTTAATGGGCGGTTACACAAGTTTTACAAACAGTGCCGGAATGAGTTTTGTTCCATCTGACATAGGTGCAGATGACAATACAACTGCCGCAGTTAGTTTCGATGGTCAGAAACTTGAATTCGGCATGAACAGTTATACTGCAAACCTAATTGTATCAGCTGATATTCCTTTTATAACATTTTATGGTGGTGCCGGATTCAATTCCGGCAGCTCGACACTGAAAATGCTGGGTTATTACCCTATACCCGAACTTGATGGCAGTGATCTGGTGGTGAATGATAACAGTGTCCAGCAAAAAGACCCCCTGAACATTAAAATGAACAACGGTGACAGCAAGCTGCAGCCCAGATTCAATGCCGGACTGAAGTTTAAGCTGGCAGTAATTCATATACATTTTGATTACATTTATTCAGATTATTCCGTCGGCTCTGTCGGATTGGGCATAAATTTCCGGTAAGACACTCAACTATACTTTCTGATTTTAAAAAAGTCCGGAATTATTCTTCCGGATTTTTTTGTACACTTTTCCAAAATTTATTGCGTTAAATTTATGTTATAAATTATGCTGCAGGACATCCCTGGTTATGCAGCCATCAGAAAAACATACCAAAATGAGCGGTAAAGACCGGCCTAAATCATTTACTCAGGAAGAAAGAAAAAGTATAACCAACAGGTACAGGGGGTTGTTGCGCTCATGCCGCAGATGTATAAGTAAAGAGGATATGAAAAATATCCGCTCAGCCTTCAACCATGCTTTGCTTACCCACGACGGGAAGAGGCGCTATTCGGGCGAACCCTATATTTTTCACCCGCTCAATGTTTCACGGATTGTCGTTGAGGAGATCGGACTGGGGGCCACGTCTATAATAGCCTCCCTTCTCCATGAAACGGCAAAGGATTCCGGTTTGTCACTCAATGATATTGAAAAGATCTACGGCAGACAGGTAAGGACAATTGTTGACGGACTTACCAGGATTTCCGGCATTACAACAAGGGTGCCGTCACTTCAGGCGGAAAATTTCAGGAAGCTGCTGCTTTCCTTTTCTTCGGATGTCCGCGTAATACTTATTAAACTGGCAGACAGGCTGGAGAATATGAGACATCTTGCCGGTGCTCCAGCAAGCAAGCAGGTTCAGACTGCCTGGGAGACATTCTACCTTTATGCACCTTTAGCTCACAGGATGGGACTTTACAGTATAAAGACCGAGCTGGAGGATCTTTCAATGAAGTATACAAACAGCGAGGCGTACAACTCCATATATGAGAAACTCAGGCATACGACTGCCGTAAGGAACCGATTTATACGTCAATTTACCGAGCCTGTGAAAAAAGAGCTTGAAAAACAGGGATTCGACTTTGAAATAAAGGCAAGGACAAAGTCCATTTACTCAATATGGACAAAGATGAAGAAGCAGAATGCTGAATTCGAAGAGGTATACGATATATTTGCCGTACGTATAATTCTCAACTCCAAACTGAAAAATGAAAAATCGGATTGCTGGAGGGTCTATTCAATTGTAACCGATTTTTACCAGCCCAATCCAAACAGGTTACGCGACTGGATATCGGTGCCCAAATCTAACGGTTACGAATCCCTGCACACAACAGTTGTTGGGCCAGGAGGAAAGTTTGTTGAAGTGCAGATACGCACCCGCCGTATGGATGAAACAGCTGAAAAGGGGCTTGCTGCCCACTGGAGGTACAAGGGTGGGGCAGGAGAGAAGAATATTGACGAATGGCTTGCCGGTGTAAGAGAAATACTGGAGGATCCGGCAATCAACGCACGCGACCTGATGGAAAACTTTAAGCTGAACCTTTATTCAAATGAGGTTTTTGTATTTACTCCGCAGGGAGACCTGAAGCGCTTCCCGGCAGGTGCTACGGTTCTGGATTTTGCTTTTGATATCCATACCGATTTAGGGAGCAAGTGCGTCGGTGCAAGGATCAACCGCCAGAATGCTTCTATAAAACAGGCCCTCAGGAACGGCGACCAGGTTTCAGTTATAACAATGAAAAACCAGAAGCCAAAACTGGACTGGCTAAATTATGTGGTAACCTCAAAGGCTAAAAACAAGATCAGGCAAAGCCTCAGGGAGGAAAAGCAAAAAGATGCTGATGCAGGCAAGGAGCTCTTAATGAGAAGGCTTAAAAACTGGAAAATTGAGATGACTGATAAGCTTATAAACAGGCTCCTCAAGTATTACAAGACAAAAACATCTGTTGACTTTTATTACCTTATTGGTGCAGGCAGAATAGAGCCTTCTGATATAAAGGAACTTATATATGAGTGGGATAGAGATGAAAGAAATCAGCTAACGGCAAAGGAACCGGCTGAACAGGTGGACGGAATGGAAAGCAAAAACCATATAACCGAAGATGTGCTGGTAATCGACGGAGCAATTGACAATGTGGATTACAAGCTGGCAAAATGCTGCAATCCGGTATTCGGAGATGATATATTCGGATTCGTTAGCGTATCGGAAGGGATCAAAATACACAGGATTAGCTGCCCCAATGCCCCACAGATGTTTTCCAGGTACAATTACCGGATTATCGGTGCCAGATGGACTGGCTCATCTCAAAACACGGCCTTCCAGGTGGTCATCCGGATCACCGGAGTTGACGGTGTGGGGATAGTCAACAGGATATCAGATGTAATATCGAGGGATATGAAAATAAATATGCGCTCCATCAATATAGATTCAAATGATGGAATGTTTGAAGGACTGGTTAAGGTGCTTGTTCCCGGAAAGCCACGTCTTGATATGCTTATGGCGCGCCTTTCAAAAATAGATGGAGTGCTGAAGGTAACCCGTTACGATGAACAGCTTGAACAGCAGTAGGGATGCATCTGTTTTATAATATTGCTCAACGAAGTTTCGGGCATTTTCCTTATAATTCCCGGGAACAAGCAATCCATTCCCTCTATTGCCTTAAATAGCTGTTGTGAAAAACTCTTCCCGCACGATATAGTTTCCTGATTTTTTTTATATTTGTATGAGAGTGTTACCGGGCAATAAATGCCCTTTTCCGGCGTTTATTGTTGTGAATAAATAAATGCTTTTTTAACAATTGCAGGTATGAGAAAAATAGCAGCTACCATTGTTTCATTGTTTTTTCTGACTGTTCTGCCCGTTATGTCTCAGGGTGGATCGTCCGGTTTTTCGCTTATGCCCGGTACAGGGTCATTTTTATCAGACGAAAACCTTAACACAAGCCTCCGTATGGGGACGGGAGTCACCCTTTTTGGTGGAGGAAATTCAATGGTAACCAGTTATATCTCACCCTCAATGAGTTATAAATTCGATTCCGGCTTCACTCTCCATTTGGGAGGGACATTTGCATCGGACAATTTCGGTGGTATGCCACGTTCTGTAGTTTTAAGGGACGGGAGTACCGACAATGTTTCTTCTGCCGGCAGTTATTCTTTGTATGCGGCAGGTTCCTGGAAGGTTAACGAAAACCTTACTGTTTCAGGAATGATGTTCCATGAAGAAGGATACATACCTGTACACCAGCCCCGGCTCAACCCTGCACTCGGTTACACAATGCAGGGTGCATCGATGAAGCTCGATTACAGTATAAACGAAAGACTTCATTTTGGAGCCGGCATAACCGTAAAACAAGGGAATTCACCTTATTATTCACCCTTCGGTACACAAAGGGGACTTTACGGGGGACGTCCCGGAAGCATCTTCCTAAGGGAATAATATTTCCATCCCGGAATTCAGACCAGCACATTTTTTTTAAGACCCGACAAGACAACTCAACACAAGGCTGCCCTGACATAAGCGGGATTAATAATTATTCCATGGAAAAATTCAGGTACTGAATATATCTAATTGCAGTGCTTTTCAAGAAGGTCTCCTGCCAGTTCATAGCCCATATCAAATGCTTTTTGCAGGTCGCCACAAGCACCAACGAAATATCTGATCTCAATTTGGGTCAGTCCTCTACCGTAATAACCAAGAGGGTTCTCAGGATCCAGTTCTATTGCTTTTGTGTAATCCTCTATGGCATTGTAATAGCTTCCCTTGTTGTACCATGATGCTCCACGATTAAGGTAAGCAGGCAGGAATTCCGGGTTTATTTCAATGGCCTTATCAAAATCTTCTATGGCTCCCCTGTTGTCTCCCGTTTTTGCCTTAACCATTCCCCTGTTGTTATAGGCGAGTCCGAACTCCCGATTGGCTTCGATGGCAAGTGTGTATGCTTCGATAGCTCCGCTATAATCTCCGAATTCATACCGGGAGTTGCCCACTTCAAGAAATATCCGGTAATTTTGAGCAGATGCTGATGAAATCAACGCAAAGCTTAAAACAAAAAAAACTATCCTGTATGCCATTTTTGAACGAAAAATTAAACTTCAAATCATTGCCGGGTGGTAAAATTAAAGTATTTTTATCACATAACGGATAAATAACCAAAATATATAAAAACACTGCAAATCTTTCTTGATTGGATTGTTGTTTAAAATTTTCTTATTATTATTGGACTTGATTAATTTCTTGTTTGTGTAACAACATAATTATTTTATAATCAGATGGGCAGAATTAAATTACACTGGCAGATCTTTATTGCAATTATTCTGGCTGTTGCTTACGGCATTTTTCTTGAAGATTACGTGGGATATGTAAGGTGGATGGGAGAAGTGTTTCTCAGGGCACTTGGTATGATAATTATCCCCCTTGTTTTTGCCTCCATAGTTACCGGCATAGCTAATATCGGTACTGCCAAGAATATCGGCAGACTTGGCTTCAAGACGTTGGGGTATTATTTGGGCACAAGCACTCTGGCTATTTTAACCGGACTGATCCTGGTGAATATTTTCAAACCGGGTGTGGGCATTGATATGGCACTCAGGGAAGATGTAAATATGGATTTGCAGGATAGCACGTTGAGTGACACTCTGGTAAATATTGTTCCCGAAAATATTTTCTTTTCTTTTACAGACAACACAGAACTTCTGTCAGTTATATTCTTTGCCCTGCTTTTCGGCTTCTTCATAACAAGGACACAGGAAAAGCACCGGGTGATGTTAAGCGACTTTTTCCAGGCTGTTCTGGAGGTTATAATGAAGCTTACTCTGTTTGTTATACGTTTTACTCCACTTGGCATTTTTGGTCTGCTGGCATACAGGGTTGCTGAACAGGACAACCTTATGGAGATGATAAACAGTCTCGGCATGTACATGTTTGTTGTTATTCTTGGGATTCTCATACACGCACTGATCACCCTCCCTGTCGTGGTTAAGTCTTTTACCAACTCAAAACCTTACAAACACTTCATGTTTTCCCGTACACCTCTTCTAACGGCATTTACAACCTCATCATCCAATGCAACACTGCCCCTTACAATGGAGTCAGCCCGCTACAATTCGGGTGTTTCAAACAAGGTCAGCAGCTTCACACTTCCTCTGGGCGCTACTATCAATATGGACGGGGCAGCTCTTTACGAATGTGTGGCAGTTATTTTTATTGCCCAGGCCTACGGGATTGATCTGACTGTAGGGCAGCAGATAATAGTGGTGCTCACCTCATTGCTGGCTTCTGTAGGATCGGCGGGTATCCCTATGGCGGGACTGGTAATGATAACAATTGTGTTGTCGGCTGTTGGATTGCCTCTTGAGGGTGTAGGACTGATTCTGGCAGTTGACAGGATAATTGATATGTTCCGTACCGGCACAAATGTCTGGAGTGACATATGCTGCTCAATAATCATAGCCCGTTCGGAAGGTGAGACACTCAATGCTTAAAGGTTTTATAAAGTACGGTCAGACAACCGGCAAAATAGTGAAAAGAACTTTAATCAACCCTGTTTGCAGGTAACTCCCCGGCTATCAATATATTAAAAGCGGGCAGCGAACCACGGGGTTCCGTTAATTGAAACATCATTATATTTACCTTCGATTTTAAAATCTTTGATATTTTAATTGATTAACCTTATTCTTATGAAAAGTTTAAATTTTAAACGTATTTCCGGAAATTTTGCAGCAGTTTTTCTGCTCTCCTTTTCCTTTCTCTTTTTTGCCGGCGGCAAAGATGTGTTATCACAACAGATACCAACTCCCGAATCGCATTTCGGGTTCACGCCGGGTGATGACAGGGAACTGTTCAATTACAGGGACCTTATAGATTATCTGAAAAAGGTGGCCGATATCTCTCCCATGATGCATATGGAGGAGGCCGGGGTGTCGGAATTTGGCCAGCCGGTTTACGTTGCCTTTGTTTCTTCTGCAGAGAATATAAGTCGACTGGAGGAACTAAAGAATATCAACAGGGAGCTTGCCACAAACGGGGAGCTTACTCCTTCCGAAAGGAAAGAATTTATTGACCGCGGAAGGGTCTTTTTTCTTTTCACCCTTTCGATGCATTCCACTGAAGTAGGCCCTTCCCAGTCAGCTCCACTTATAACTTACGAACTGATAACATCCGAAGATCCGGAAATTGCAAAGATACTTGATGAAGCGGTATATATGTTCGTGCCCTGTCACAACCCTGACGGTATGGACATGATAGTTGAGAATTATCACAGTTACAGGGATACACAATATGAAGGTGCTTCTTTGCCGGGAGTTTATCATAAATATGTGGGACACAATATCAACCGCGACTTTGTAACGCTTACTCAAAGCGAAAACCAGGCTGTTGCACGTATTTACAGCACTGAATGGTATCCGCAGATTATGGTTGAAAAGCATCAGATGGGATCAACAGGACCCCGTTACTTTGTTTCTCCTCCACATGATCCTGTAGCAGAAAATATCCAACCCGGCATATGGAACTGGATGAGGGTTTTCGGTTCGAGGGCACTAACCGATATGACAGAGGCCGGTCTTACCGGGATAGCTGTTAATTACCATTTTGACAGCTACTGGCCTGGCGCTACCTATACCGCTTTATGGAAGGGCGTGGTAAGTATGCTCTCCGAGGCTGCAAGCGTTGCCACTGCTACTCCCATTTATGTTGAACCCGGCGAGCTTACCGTTTCCGGTAAGGGGCTTGCCGAATATGATATCAGTATAAATATGCCGGCACCCTGGCCGGGCGGCTGGTGGCATCTTTCCGATATAATTGAATATGAGAGGGAGAACACGATCTCCTATCTGCGCACTGCAGCACTTCACAGGGAAGAGATACTCAGATTTCGCAACGACCACACCAGGAGAGAAATTGAAAGGGGCAGGGAAGAAGCGCCGCACTACTTTATAATGCCTGCCAGGCAGCATGACCGGAGTGAGAAGGCGAGACTGGTAAATTTGCTGAATAAGCACGGGGTAACGGTTCATGAGCTAACTGCCGAAGTGCACCTGGAGAATCGTCGCTTTTCACCGGGTGACATTGTTATATCACTTGCGCAACCTTACAGGGCATTCATAAAGGAGGTAATGGAGGCACAGAAATTTCCCGTGAGGCATTATACAAGGGACGGCGACATGATAAGGCCTTACGATATAACATCATGGTCTCTTCCCCTGCACAATGGTGTTGAAGCGGTTGAAATAAACACTCTTCACGGTATTACTCCCCAAATGCTGAGGGTTGTGGATATGCCCTATACAATCACCGAAACCCGGCCATCAGAATACAGGGCTGTACTTTTCCCGGCTACAAACAACGAAAGTTACAAGGCTGCGTTCAGGGCGCTGGGCATGGGACTTGATGTAAAAAGGCTTTCCTCCCCGCTGAATGTGAAAGGTGAGATGTACGGCAAGGGCAGCTTTTATATTGAGTATCACCGGAGGCTGGAGAATGTGCTGGAAGGACTGCTTGTTTCTCCTGTATATATAACTGAAGCAATGAATCCGCCGGCATCTGAATTGAAAATGCCGCGAATAGGACTTGTCGAAAGCTGGTTCCATGACATGGATGCCGGCTGGACGAGGTATGTATTTGATACTTACCATATACCTTATACCGTATTGAGGCCGGTTGACATAAAGGATGCTGACATTCAGGGCAAGTTTGATGTTATTGTACTGCCTGACCAGAGAACCCCGGCAATTATGGGAACTACCATAAGCCGCTATCCTCCTCCCTTCAACGAAGGAATGGAAAGGGAAGGCAAAGAGAACCTGGTATCCTTTATTCATCACGGAGGAGTTGTCCTTTCCTGGGCACGCTCTACCGAACTTTTCCTGGGCGACCTTTCCTTTGAAAGGGATGGGGAAAAGGAGAATTTCAGGTTTCCGGTAAGAAACATTGCGGGCAATCTTTCAAACCGCGGCTTTGATATTACCGGCTCACTTCTGAAGGTCAACCTCAGGAAAGATCATCCCGTCACACTCGGCATGCCTCCTGAAACGGGAGTTTTCCACAGGGGCAACCCGATTTTCGCTACATCTCTTCCTCAGTTCGATATTGACCGGAGGGTGATAGCTTCTTTCCCCGAAGATGGAGCTCTTATGAGCGGTTTTGCAAAGAATGAAGACCTGCTTTCCCGTCAGGCTGCCCTTGTGTGGCTTAAGAAGGGAGATGGGCAACTGCTTCTCTACTCTTTCAGTCCGCTGTTCAGAGCTTCAACCGGAGGAACATACAAGCTTTTGTTTAATGGCCTGCTGCTTGGACAGGAACTGTAGCAAATGAGAGTGGGAGGCGGTTCCTCCCGGCCAAAATTAAAACATATTGGAAATAGAAGCCGTACCCCGGTAAATAAAATTTTTCACAGAAGATTTTTTCACTAGCAAAGGAGTCCCCCTGCCAACAACATCCAGCTGTTGTGTCCTGAGAGGGGAGACTCCTTTTTTTGCACAGATTGACATCTGTTTTGTCCTGAAAGGGGGGCTTCTTTTGCTGAATATGACCACCTGTTATACCCTGAAAAGGGGGGCTCCTTTTTCTGCACAGATTGACATCTGTTTTGTGCTGGGAGAGGGGCTTTTTTTTCTGAATTTGACCACCTGTTTTGTTCTGAGAGTGGGGCTTTTTTTCTGAATTTGACCACCTGTTATACCCTGAAAAGCGTGACTCCTTTTTTCTACCGGAGGTATCCACCTGTAGATATCTCAAAAGAAAGCTCCCCTTTTTGTTCTGCCGTCAATTGTGAGTATATTTGGGGTTATTGAAATCAAATCAGCAATTATGAATTATTTCAGAAGAATTGTTAAAGATTTCCAAAGAACAATGAGTCCACCGGTTTTTCTGGGGGCAGCACTTCTAACTATTGTATTCGTTTTTTATGGAGCTGTTTTCCCCGGAATTGCCGCGAAAACTTTTGAAAGGCTACAGGGTTTTATTACTGAAAAATTCGGCTGGTTCTACATCCTCTCAGCAACTATTCTGCTTGTATTTGTTATTTACCTTGCCGTAAGCAGGTTTGGTAAAATAAGGCTCGGCGGTGAACAGGCAAAGCCGGAGTTTAGTTATATAACCTGGTTTACCATGCTCATGGCTGCCGGCATGGGCATCGGGCTTGTTTTTTTTGGTGTGGCCGAGCCAATAGAGCATTACCTGGCTCCTCCGGGTGCCGATGCCACAACAGAAGAAGCTATCCGGGAGGCAATGCTTTACAGCTTCTTTCACTGGGGATTGCATCCCTGGGCTATCTACATAGCTATTGCCCTTCCGCTGGCATACTTCCATTTCCGCCATAAACTGCCCCTGTCGCCCCGTTCCCTGTTGTATCCTTTGATAGGTGACAGGATATATGGGTGGACAGGCCATATAGTGGACATAATTGCAACGGTGGGCACCCTTTTCGGTGTTGCCACATCCCTCGGGTTCGGGGCTATGCAGATAAATGCCGGACTAAATACCATTGCCGGTGTTCCCATCAATCTCTACATACAGCTTATCATTATGGCAACCATAACGGCCATTGCCACCATTTCAGTTGTTACCGGACTATATATCGGGATTAAGAGGCTTAGTCAGTTCAATATGGGACTTGCCGGGATTATCCTTTTGTTCGTCGTAATTGCAGGTCCTACCGTTTATATATTAGAAACTTTCAGCACCAGCATTGGTTATTATCTGCAAAACCTGGTATATGTGAGTTTCAGGGTTGATCAGGCGGTTATTGGCGAGTGGCAATCGAACTGGACAATCTTTTACTGGAGCTGGTGGATAGCATGGTGCCCATTTGTGGGAGTTTTCGCAGCCCGCATATCCAAAGGGAGGACTATTACCGAGTTTGTTGTAGCTATGCTTCTGGTACCCACAATTGCCGGATTCTTCTGGTTTTCGGCCATGGGAGGCACCAGCCTCTTTATTGAGCATTTCGGTGCAGGAGGAATAGCCGAGATGACCCTGATAGACGAGGTACTTTCATTTTATGCTATGCTGCAGCAGCTTCCGCTGACAGGTGTGACTGCTGTACTGGGTACTATTGTGATAATTGTGTTTTTTATTACCTCTTCAGATGCCGGGTCCCTGGTGGATGTGATGGTTACATCGGGTGGTAAGCCCAATCCACCTGTTGCCTACAGGGTATTCTGGTGTGTAGGTGAAGGAGTTGTTGCAGCCACACTTCTTATAGCCGGGGGCTTAACGGCGTTGCGTGTTGCATCGCTGATTCCTGCTTTACCGCTGACACTGTTTTTGCTGATTG
>PUMT01000149.1 GCA_003551495.1 Bacteroidota bacterium | reverse complement strand
CAGTCCTGCCGGCCCGATAATACGTTCATATATGAAATATTCAGCGGGCTTTCCTGTAACAGATTCAATAATTGCACCGAGAGTGCTTGAGCCGGGGTCGCTGTAGCTATATGAAGTGCCGGGACTGAAAGCCAGGGTTCCTTCATTACCGATATTTTCCACAGCTTCCCATAATGTTTCAAAGGGTGATCCCGTGCTTGAGAAAATTGACCCCCTTATACCGGATGTATGGGTGAGGAGCTGGTATATGGTAATATCTTTTTTATCTTCTTTGTTGAATGATGGAATATACATTGACACCTTATCTTCCGTGCAAAGTTTCCCCTCTTCTGCCAGCATTAGTATTGCAGTACCTACAAAAGGCTTTGTCATTGACCTTAAACGGAAAATATGATCGGTTTCCATTTTTATACCTCTCTTTGTATCGGCATATCCCATTGCTTCATTAAGCACTATGTAACCGTCCTTTATTATCAAAACCACTGCTCCTGTAATTTCGCCTGTTTCTGTCCAGTTCTCTACAGTGTCAGCCAGTGCCCTTAAATGGGAACTGGAAAGCCCGGTTTTTTCAGGTTCTGCCCGGGCAAATTGCTGTGAAAATAATTCAGGAGTTAAAAAAAATAATAACAGAATAAAAATCAATTGGGAGATATTCTTTTTCATAGCTGTCAGGTATTTTAATTAATCAGATTTTCATTACTGACCGGTAATTAAATTAGCTTTTAAATAAGTATGGGCTTAAGGCACTTTCAAAAATAGGTTTTTTTAAACTAATAATTACAGGTATTATATAAAAAAAGGCTGCCCTTAATGGACAGCCTTTTTCCCATATAACCATTAACCAAAACTATATAACACCCTGGTCAAGCATTGCATTTGCAACTTTCATGAAACCTGCAATGTTAGCCCCTTTCATGTAATTGATATATCCGTCTTCCTCTTTACCGTATTTAGCACAAGCATCATGAATATTGACCATAATCCGGTGAAGCTTTTCTTCTACTTCTTCAGCAGGCCAGCTCAGCTTCATTGCATTTTGTGTCTGCTCAAGTCCTGATGTTGCCACACCGCCTGCATTTGCAGCCTTCCCGGGGCCGTAAAGAACCTTGTTTTCAAGGAACTGGTCAATTGCCTCAGGTACACAGGGCATATTTGCACCTTCAGAAACAACTTTACAGCCGTTTTTAATCAGGTTTTTGGCATCATTTTCGTCAAGCTCGTTCTGTATAGCACAGGGGAAAGCAAGGTCGCATTTAACTTCCCATGGGCGTTTGCCTTCATGGAACTGAGCGTTGGAGAACTCATATGAATATGGCTTGGCAATATCCTGATTCGAAGCCCTCAGTTCAAGAAGGTAGTCAATCTTTTCTCCGCTGATTCCATCGGGGTCGTAAATGTAACCGTCAGGTCCGGAAATGGTTACAACCTTTGCGCCCAACTGGTTCAGCTTGGTAATTGCACCCCAGGAAACATTTCCGAAACCTGATACTGTGGCAATTTTGCCTTCCAGGGTCTCACCCTGAGCTTTAAGCATTTCCTCAGCAAAATAGACTGCACCGAAACCGGTTGCTTCAGGCCTGATAAGGCTGCCGCCCCAGTTTCTTCCCTTACCTGTAAATACTCCTGTATGTTCGCCTGTGAGCTTTTTGTGCATCCCAAACATGTATCCAACTTCACGTCCGCCTACTCCAATATCACCTGCAGGGATATCGGTGTCGGGGCCAAGGTTTTTCCACAACTGCAACATGAAAGAATGGCAGAAGCGCATTATTTCATGCTGTGACTTGCCTTTGGGGTTGAAGTCAGATCCTCCCTTTGCGCCTCCCATGGGGAGGGTTGTAAGACTGTTCTTGAATATCTGCTCAAAGCCCAGGAATTTCAGACTGCTTAGGTTTACGCTTGGGTGAAAACGGATTCCTCCCTTGTAAGGGCCGATTGCATTGTTGAACTGGACTCTGTAACCAAGGTTAACATGTGCCTGCCCCTGGTCATCAACCCATGGTACCTTGAAAGCTATAATCTTGTCAGGCTCAACAAGCCTTTCAATAATTCCTGCTGCCTCAAACTGAGGATTCTGGTTGTAAATTTCCTCGATAGATTCGAGTACTTCCCTGACTGCCTGAAGGTATTCTACCTCACCCGGATGTTTCTTCTCCAGGTCGATCATTAATTTATCTACGTTCATATTAATTGTGTTTAAAAGATAAAACAATAGGTTTAGTATTTTCCTCTTAAGTAGCTGCCGTTGCAACTTTAGCAAAAGTATTACAAAAGCGCAGGCTACAATATGATTTTACTCATATAAAAAACTGCACGGGTTTTAATGCCGGTATAACAGGTTTCTCATTAAAGAAAGCTGTTAAAATTATGTTTTATAATATGTTTTTCATGCGGGAACGCCTTTTACCCTGTTGAGCGAATTGAAGAGTTTTTCCTTTTCCGTTTTGTTGAGAGCTGTGATGCTTATAGGAGGGTATTTGGCAATACCCCTCCTTGTGGCCTGATACAGGACAATTTTTTCTTTCAGGTTAAAGAATGATCGGATGACTTTAAAATCGTGAAAATCAGACTTTGCAATTTCAATAGAATTTTGAGAGCTTTCAAGGGGCCTAAGTGAATAATAACGGAACATTATTTTATCTCCTGAATCTGTATAGTATATATAGTTTTGCTCCAGCATATAGTCAAATATGTAGTAAAGTATATAAATGAGCAGGATCAGCCCTGCAAGGTGATGCTTGGTGAACCATCCCTCTGGTGAATGGAGAATGTCTGTAAAATAGACAATAATTATCAATGCCCCTGCCAAAAGCATTGCCATAAGTTTCCTGAGCCTGATCGAAATCGATTTCCTGTTGTTGTCAATTGTCATGATTGTTCGGTTAAGTTTTGTTTTTTAATTGCTTTCTTCTTTTCATTTCTGTTTTTATCAGCATGAGCTCCCTTCCAGTTTGTCCGGCTACCGCCCTGTTCTCTTCAGCCCTGCGGATGAGGTATGGCAAAACCTGATTCACTGGCCCGTATGGGAGGTATTTGGCAACATTGTAACCTCCGGCTGCAAGATTGAAACTTATGTGATCGCTCATTCCGTATAACTGTGAATGATATGCCCTTTGATCGTTATTTGCAATATTATGCTTTTTCATCTCTTCATTCATATGCAGGCAGCTTTTCTCGTTATGCGTTCCATTGAACAGGTATATCCTGTCCATATTTTCAATGCAGAAACTCAATGCATTGTCATATGCACGGTCTGTACTCTCCTTGTCGGGGTGAACGGGAGAAGGATACCCCATTTTCCCTGCCCTTAACCGCTCCTTTTCCAGGTAGGCACCCCTCACCAGTTTTATTCCTGCAAAATAACCTCCTTTAACCGCCTTCTCAAAACAATTTGAAAGAAACTGTGTGCGGTCATGACGGTACATTTGCAGTGTGTTGAACACTATCGCCTTTTTTTTGTTGAACTGCTCCATCATTTCCCCTGCAACCCGGTCAATTATATCCTGGTAAAAAGATTCTTCAGCATCTATTAGAATTGGCACATCCAGGCGGCTTGCAGTTTCGCAAAGAGTATATATACGTTTCCGGAACTTTTTCAAACCCTCTTCTTCAGAGGGTAAAAGGGTGTCTCCGGCAGATGCTTTTGTCAGAAGGGTTACAGGAGCAAAGGCTGTCGGTTTGAATACTGCAAACGGTATATCCGGATTCCCCGAAGCAACCTCTATTGTTTTGAGCGTTTCACTGAGAACCGCACTGATCTCTTTCTCATCCTTCTTGGCTTCGACAGAATAGTCCAATATAGTTTTCACATTGAATCCTGATAGCTTTTTGGTCACTTTAAGGCTTTGGTCAATGTCCTCCCCCCCGCAGAAATGACTGAAAATTGTTGGTTTGACTACCCAGCCAAGGGGAAGGCCGATTTTCAGGGCGGCAATGGCAAAAATACTTCCGGGTCTGACTATCCAGGGTTTTGACATAGCCCTGAAGAGAAATAGTGCCTTTTTTAGTTCCCTGTTGGTTTTATACTGAAAAGCAGTCTCCGTATTTTGGAACAAATTCATCTCTTTTTCGTATGATGTTTTAATAAAAAACCCGGAAAAATAAGGGTTAGTTATCAAATATAAAACATAACTGAGAATAATCAAACTGTTCTTGCCGGCACAGGATTCAGATGTGATTTTGAAATAAGAAATTAAAAAAACTGATAATGCTTTTGCTGTTTTTTTTTATGTATTTTTAGCCTCATTAAAAACGCCTTAAAGCCACTGTAAATGTACGAATATATAACCGGCCGGATTGTTGAGCTTACACCTGCAAACCTTGTAATTGACAATAAGGGAACAGGCTATTTTGTGAATATTTCACTTAATACCTATACCACCCTGTCGGGCAGGGATGAAGCCAAAATCTTTATTCACCAGGTGGTACGGGAGGATGCTCATCTTTTTTTCGGATTTGCAGATACTGAAGAAAGAGAATTGTTCAGGCTGCTTATAACAGTTTCAGGTATAGGTGCCAATACTGCCCGGATGATGTTATCTTCATTGTCTCCGGCCGAGATAGAGAAGGCAATCCTGGAAGGGAATGCCGACACCCTGAAAAGTGTAAAGGGAATCGGGTTAAGATCAGCCCAAAGGGTGATAGTTGATTTGAAGAATAAACTGGGCAAAACGGCAGGAGAGGGGATTGTTTCCCCTGCCGGAACCAGTGTCAGGGACGAGGCCCTTTCTGCACTTGTTGCGCTTGGTTTTCAGAAAGCTTCTGTTGAAAAAGCAATCAGCCGTCTGTTGTCTGAGAATGACGGCCATACTGTTGAGAGTCTTGTTAAGAACGCGTTAAGAAGGTTGTAGTGAATAATTGTATCTGGCAGGTTGGGGATGTAAAGTATTTTAAATGGGTGTCATTCAGAATTTTCATTTTTCTGTTGCTTCCGCTCAATGTTACAGCTAACGAAAACTCAGGGGAAGCTGGGTATGGTTTCCCAACACAGGAAGGTCAACACTATCTGAATACCGGTTTCAATCCATCACTTTCATTGCTTAATCCGCCCTCCAGGCCCCTCAGCCTTCCTTCTCCCTTTTCAGTTGTAACCGAATATGATCCGTTGCTGAACAAATATCTTTTTTACCGGCAGGCCGGGAACCTGAGGGTAGGAAGACCTTCGGTGATGACTTTTCAGGAGTACAGGAATTATAAAATGGATCAGCAACTGGGTAAATACTGGCAGAGCAGGTCGAGGGGCAGCACTCCTGAAGCAGGAGAATCACTGATTGACATATTAAATATAGGAGGTGAGTCAATAGACCAGATATTCGGAAGCAATGTGGTGGATATTCAGCCACAGGGCTCTGCCGAGCTTATTTTTGGGGTAAACATTATGGAAAATGAGCGGCCTGATATTCAGGAAGAGCTCAGAAGAACAACCACTTTTGACTTTCAGGAAAAGATCCAGATGAATGTAACGGGAACGGTAGGCGACAAGCTTAAGCTGGGAGTCAATTACAATACCGAGGCAACTTTCGATTTTGAAAACCAGACCAGACTGGAATATACCGGTACCGAAGATGAAATTGTAAGAAGAATTGAAGCCGGAAATGTTACCCTGCCTCTTCCCGGTACACTTATCACAGGAAGCCAGAGTCTTTTTGGAATAAAAACGGAGCTTCAGTTCGGAAGGCTTTCCGTTACCAACGTATTTTCCCAGCAAAAAGGTGAATCATCAGTGATTGAAGTAAGGGGAGGCGCCCACAGAAAAGAGTTTGAAGTTTTTGCCGATGATTATGATGCAAACAGGCATTTTTTCCTTTCAAAATACTTCAGGGATACTTATGAGGAGACGCTCAGAAATCTGCCTGTTATAAGAACCGGTATCAATATAACGAGACTGGAGGTTTGGATTACCAACAAAACAAGCAATTTTGACGATTCCAGAAATATTGTGGCTTTTGTTGACCTGGCCGAGGACGAAAATAATATCTATTCTGACGGCAACTTTTCAAGGGACTTTTCGCTGCAGGGGAATTATCCAAGGAATGAACTTAACGACCTTTATGAGCAGATGATAACCACCTACGGGGAGATCAGGAATATTAACCAGGTTACAACAACCCTTCAGGCAATACCCGACTTCTCAATAGGCACAGATTACGAAGTTATTGAAAATGCCAGACGGCTTTCTTCACGCGAATACACTTTCAACAAACAACTGGGCTATATTTCTCTCAACAGTGCCCTGAATGCCGACGAGGTACTGGCAGTTGCATTTGAATATACACTTGATGGTGAAACATATCAGGTGGGGGAGTTTTCAACTGATGGGGTAAGTGCCCCCGAAGCTCTGGTAGTCAAGCTTCTTAAAGGCACCAGCCTTTCTCCCAGGTTGCCTACATGGGACCTGATGATGAAAAACATATACGCAATCGATGCATGGCAGGTGGAACGCCAGGATTTTCATCTCGATATCCTTTATATTGACGACAATACCGGGAACGCTATCAATTATCTGCCTGATGGTGCAACAGGAGATAAAACACTGCTCCAGGTAATGAACCTCGACAATCTGAATTCCCAACTGGAACCTTACCCTGACGGGGTATTCGATTTTATAGAGGGAGTTACGATACAACCTGCAAACGGCCGTATAGTTTTCCCCGTGCTTGAGCCATTCGGATCACACCTGCGGGAAAAGATAGGTGACGATGCTGTGGCTGACAGGTTTGTTTTCCAGGAGCTTTATGATTCAACAAAGACCAGGGCAAGGCAGATAGCTGAAAAGAATAAATTCCTGCTTTCAGGCCATTACAGGTCTTCTTCCGGTTCCGAGATATCCCTGGATGCAATGAATGTGCCGAGGGGGTCGGTCAAAGTTACTGCCGGGGGAATAGAGCTGGTAGAAAATATTGATTATACGGTGGATTATTCTTTGGGCAGGGTGCAGATTATAAATCAGGGGCTGCTCGATTCCGGTGCTCCCATCAGGATATCCCTTGAGAGCCAGCAATTGTTTGATCTTCAAACCAGGACACTTATCGGCTCCCACCTTGATTACCAGGTGTCAGACAATTTCAATATTGGCGCTACAATACTCAATATGACAGAACGCCCGCTGACACAAAAGGTAGTTTACGGGGAAGAATCGATTTCCAATACCATCTGGGGACTCAATACCTCCTACAGGGCAGAATCAGGATTTCTTACCAGTCTTGTTGACAGAATACCACTTCTGAACACTTCCGGCCCTTCAACCATTTCTTTCCAGGGCGAATTTGCACATCTCATACCGGGACATTCACGCGCCCTGGGGAGTGCAGGTGTTTCTTATATTGATGACTTTGAAGCCACCAAAACAACTATCGACCTCAAGTCGCCTACAGCATGGGTAATATCCAGCACACCCGACGGACAGGCGCTTTTCCCCGAAGCTTCATTGACAAACGACCTTGCATATGGGTTCAACCGGGCACGACTGGCATGGTACATTATTGACCCGCTTTTTTTAAGAAACACCTCGGCAACACCTGATCACATAAGAAATAATCCCGACCTGCAGTCCAACCATTTTGTGCGGGAGGTTTTCGAAAACGAACTGTTTCCTGAGAGGGAAACACCAAGGGGCATTCCTACCAACATACCTGTTCTTAACCTTGCATTTTATCCCAATGAGAGGGGCCCTTACAATTATGATGCATCACCATCAACCTATTCAGCAGGTGTTGATTCAGACGGCTATATGAATGATCCCGCCTCAAGATGGGGAGGGATAATGCGTTCCCTGCATACAACAGATTTTGAAACTGCCAATATTGAGTATGTGGAGTTCTGGCTGATGGACCCGTTTGTTTACGATGAAGAACATTCCGGGGGAGATCTTTATATAAACCTTGGCAACGTTTCGGAGGACATTCTGAAGGATGGACGTAAAAGTTTCGAGAACGGTCTGCCGCCAACTGCAGATGTTGTTAATGTAGATACTACCGCATGGGGGAGAGTGCCGACACAGCAATCGCTTGTCAACGCATTTGACAACAACCCCGAAGCAAGGCAATACCAGGATGTAGGTCTGGACGGGCTCAGAACCGAGGATGAGCGATCATTTTTCAGCGACTACCTTGATGAAATTGCACAGATACATGGGGAGGGCTCCCGTGCTTTTGAACTTGCCTTTGAAGATCCTTCAACAGACAATTACAGGTACTTCAGGGGCAGGCAGTGGGATGAAAAAGAGGCTGACATCCTCACACGCTACAAGTACTACAACGGCATGGAAGGCAACTCACCTACATCTGGTCAGTCACCCGAACCTTACCCTACTTCTGCCACCTCACTTCCCAATACCGAAGATATAAGCCGCGACAACACACTGAACAAGCTTGAGGCTTATTACCAGTACAGGATCAGCATACGTCCGGAAGATATGAGGGTAGGCGAAAATTATGTTGTTGACTCGGTACGGACTACCGTGAAATTCCCAAACGGTGAGCAGTCGTCTGTTAACTGGTACCAGGTGAGGATCCCTTTATCAGATTTTGAAGACCGGATAGGCCCTATACAGGACTTCAAATCCATCCGGTTTATGAGAATGTTCCTTACCGGATTCGAGGAGCCTGTTATCATGAGGTTTGCTAAACTTGATCTGGTAAGGAGTGAGTGGAGAAGGTACAATGAGCTCCTGGTCGACGACCCCGAAGGTATAGACCCGCCGGAAACCGGAGAAGGGTATTTTGATATTTCAGCTGTCAATATCGAGGAAAATGCAAGCAAAACTCCTGTCAACTACGTCTTGCCTCCCGGCATTGACAGGGTAATAGATCCGGAAAATCCACAGTTGCAGCAACTCAATGAACAATCAATGCTGCTTAAGGTGCAGGATCTGGAGGACGGAATTGCAAGGGCTGCTTTCAGAAATGTTAATCTGGATATTCGCCAGTACAGGAGGATACAGATGGAAGTCCATGCAGCCGCTCTGCCCGGGGAGTCTTTGCAGGATAACGAGCTTACAGTTTTCATAAGGATGGGAACCGACTACAGGAATAATTACTATGAATATGAAATACCTCTCAGGGTAACACCACCGGGAAGGTACAACAACGACAATGTGGAACACCGCCGGATAGTATGGCCAGAAGAAAACCGCCTTAATGTAGAGCTGGAAATATTTCACCAGGTTAAACAGCTCAGGAATGAGATGCTTAACCAGGCGGGTTCAGGTGTAACTACAGGAACTGTTTTTTCAAAGATGGACGGCGACAACAGGGTGAAAGTTGTTGGTAATCCGAACCTCAGCAATATCAGGACTATCATGATAGGGATAAGGAACCCGTCAATGGATAATAACCCATTCGGCAGTGATGACGGTTTGCCCAAATCGGGAGAGGTATGGGTTAATGAACTGAGGCTGACAGACTTTAATCAGGAGGGCGGATGGGCAGGTAATTTGCGTATGTCAACCAGGCTTTCGGATTTCGGAAATATAACCGTGGCCGGTTCCTCGGTAACTCCCGGTTTTGGAAGTATAGAAAAAAAAGTGAACGAACGGAGCCAGGAGCAGCTTTATCAGTATGATATATCTTCAAATTTCGAGTTTGGCAGGTTTTTCCCCGACCATTTCGGGATCAGGATGCCTCTCTATTTTGGGTTTTCGGAAGGCTATATACTGCCTCAGTTCAATCCGCTCGATCCGGATGTGCCATTGAAGGATGCTCTTGACAGGGCTGCGACAAGATCGGAGCGCGATTCAATAAGAGACCTGTCGATAGATTATTCACGCCGCAGAAGCATGAACCTGAGCAATATGCAGATCTCACCGCAGGAGAGTCCCTCCAGGTTTTACAGCATATCAAACTGGTCACTCAGTCTGGCCTATAATGAATCATATTACCGAAATATCAATACCGAATACAATATTCAAAGATTTTACAGGGGGTCGCTGAACTACTCCTATTCACCCAGGACGGAAAATGTTGCACCGTTCAGTAACTGGGATATATTGAGCAGTCCATCATTAAGGATCATAAGGGACTTCAATTTTTATTACCTTCCATCCTACATTTCTTTCAGGAGCGATATTGACCGCCACTACAATGCAATGCAGAAAAGGAACATCAACAATCCCGATTTCCTGATAATTCCTTCATATCAAAAGGACTTTATGTGGAACAGGTATTATGATGTCAATTTTGACCTTACACGGCAACTGCGGCTTGAGTTTTCAGCGAACAATACTGCACGGATCGATGAGCCTGAGGGTATTGTGGACAGGAAAAAAGACCCGCACGGATACGATGCCTGGAAAGATTCGGTTCTTGTGAACCTCAGGAATTTCGGCCGCAACACAAGGTATCACCATAGCGCAAATCTGACCTACACTCTTCCGATCAACAAAATCCCGGCCCTGAACTGGATATCTTCTACTGTGCGCTACAACACCACATATGGGTGGGATACAGGTCCGATACTTCCGGATACAGTTGATATAAACCTCGGAAACAGGATCCGGAACAGTAATACCGCCCAAATGAATACCCAGTTCAACCTGGTCAACCTGTACAATAAATCGGAATTTCTGAGTGAAGCAAACAGGAGGCGGGGATCTGGAGGCCGGGATGATCAGCAACCCCAGCAGAGAAGGGTGCGTCATGAAAGAGAGAATGTAAATATGACTGCGGGTGAGCCTTTTTCGGTTAACCACGGATTATCGACAGAAGAAGTTTCTGTGAGGGTTCTGGACAGCAGTGGCAGGCCGGTCAGGGGAAGCACCGAAATAGTCAGCAACAGGAGGTTGAACTTCACACCTGACAGGGATGTTGAGGGGGCTACTATTATTGTTGAAGGTACGGTTGAGGTAAGACAAACCGCAATGAGGCAGATTGCACTGAGCGGGGCCAGGCTTCTGATGGCTGTAAGGAATATAAGCGTATCATTTTCACAGTCGGAAGGCACCCTTTTGCCCGGATATCTCCCGGGCACGAGTATTATGGGCCAGGAACGGATCAATAATGTTTTTGCACCCGGTTTTCCGTTCATTTTCGGTTACCAGGACGCAGATTTCCCTTACAGGGCGATCGAAAGAGGATGGCTTACAACAGACACTACCCTTAATGAACCATTCTTAATGACTTACAGTAATACCTTTAACCTCAGGAGTACGATCGAGCCTGTTAACGGATTGCGGATAGATCTTACAGCAAGCCGCACTTTCGGGGAAAACAGCAGCGAGTATTTTGTGGCTGACAGGCATGGTGAATTCAAATCCTCCAGCCGGATGACATCAGGGAACTTCAGTATGAGTTTTATTTCCCTGGGGACGGCCTTCGAAAGGGTTTCAAGCAGAAATGGCTATTATTCTCAGGCCTTCAGCAACTTTAAGGATTACAGGATTGTTGTTGCTGAAAGGCTGGCTGACAGAAGAGGCCGGGCAGGAAGCTATGATCCCGGAGAAACCGGTAGTGACGGATTCCCTGACGGATATGGGAGCCTGTCCCAGGATGTGCTTATACCCTCTTTCCTTGCGGCATACGGAGGATTCGACCCTGCCGGGGTAAGCCTTAAAAACTTTCCCCTTATACCATGGCCCAACTGGAGGATAACGTATGACGGACTGGCGCGAATACCTTTGATAGAAAGGCTTGTACAATCAGCCAATATAAACCATGCTTTCAGGTCAACCTACAGTATTTCAAGCTATATGACCAACTTCAGCTATCTTGAGCAAGATGACGGTTTCAGCTATGTAAGGGACAAGATGCAGGAGAATTTTATGCCCCGCTACAACATATCATCTGTTGTGATAAATGAGCAGTTCAACCCGCTTATAAATATTGATATAACATGGAACAACAACCTTACTACAAGAGCTCAGTTCAACAAATCACGAACAGTTTCGCTTAGTTTTGCCAACAACCAGATATCGGAGATCAGAAGTGAAGAGATATCTATAGGGATGGGGTACAGGTTCAGGGATTTACAGATTGTTTACCGTACAAGGGACGGCCAGAGGGAATTGAGGAGCGATCTGAATGTGAGGGCAGATTTTTCAATGAGGGAAAATCTTACTGTGATCCGGAAGCTTGCTGAAGATGGCGTTCAGCCAACTGCAGGCCAGACAATCTATTCCATAAAGGCTTCTGCCGATTATGTAATAAGCAACCGGGTTGATGTGAGATTTTTTATGGACAGGGCAATTAACAGGCCCATAGTAAGCCTTTCATATCCCACAACCAATACCAATATAGGCTTTAGCCTGAGATTTACCTTAATACAATAGGTTATATAAAATATTATTTTAAGGTTATTCGCGGCTGAAAGACTGAAATTTGTAAATTTTTGATGTAAAATACAGACTTTTTATCTGGAGAAATTGTACTTTTGAATCAATAAAACCAGATCTTTATTTTTAAATAAAATTGAATTTGTCATGAACATACCCAAGGATTTGAAGTATACAAAAGATCACGAATGGATTCGTGTTGAAGGTGATACTGCCGTTGCAGGCATAACTGATTTTGCCCAGGGGGAGCTGGGTGACATAGTTTTTATTGAGATCGAAACAGAAGGGGAAACCCTTGACAAAGATGAGGTGTTTGGAACAATTGAAGCGGTGAAAACAGTTTCAGACATGTTCATGCCCCTATCGGGAGAAGTAAAGGAAGTTAATCAAAAGCTCGAAGAGACCCCCGATATTGTAAACAAGGATCCATACGGCGATGGATGGATGATAAAAATAGCCATGAGCGACAAGTCAGAGCTTGACGAAATGCTTTCAGCTGAAGAATACAAAGAGCTTATTGAGTCATAAGGGAAGGGGGAAGGAGATACCGTACTCTTTGAATCAGCCCCCGCCGGTTAACCGGCGGGGGCTGAGCTTTTTGAGGTGTTGCCTGTTATCTGCCAGAGGATCAGGGCGTGTAATATATCGGTCCCTCTATACCCAGCGGAAGTCCAAGTAAAATCCATATTACAAACATCGGGATCCTTACCGCGGCAAAGAGAAGGGCATAGGGCAGCATTGTAGATATGATAGTTCCCAGTCCGGCATTCTTGTCATATTTTTGTGCAAAGGTTATTACCAGCGGGAAATAAGGTAGCAGCGGTGTAAGAATATTGGAGTATGAATCGCCTATCCTGTAAGCTGCCTGGGCTGTTTCGGGCGAGTAACCCATAAGCATGAGCATGGGAACAAATATTGGAGCCATTATAGCCCATTTTGCAGATGCACTTCCAATAAGAAGGTTGATAAATGAACTAACTATAATAAAAGCAACCAGAAGCGGTATGCCGGTGAACCCTATACTTTCAAGTCCGGATGCACCGCTTACGGCAACGATCAGTCCCAGGTTCGACCAGTTGAAGTATGCTACAAACTGTGCTGCCACAAATGCAAGTACTATATAACCGCCCATAGTTGCCATCGAATCGCCTGTCATTTTGGCCACATCCTTGTCCCCCTTGATCGATTTTGTTATAATTCCATAAACCAGTCCGGCTATGAAGAACAGTATAAGCATAAGCGGAACTATAGAGTTGTAGAAGGGGTTAAGACTTCCGTCCACGTCCCTTAATACACCATTTTGGGGGATTATTGCAAGTGCTATAAGTCCAAGAAAAAGTGCTATCGAAACAAGTGCCCACTTAAGGCCCTTTTTCTCGAGGGGAGAAATCTCATCTTCTTCGTAAACACTGTCCCCCTCATATGATCCAAGTCTGGGAACAATTATCTTTTCGGTTACCCAGGTGCCTGCAAGACCGACAAGCGGAACTGATGCTGCAAGAAGGTAGAAGTTTGAAAGGGGGTTAACGGTATATGTAGGGTCTATTATTTGTGCAGCAGGTTGCGTGAAAGAAGCAATCAGGGGGTCCAGTCCTGTAGGTATGACATTTGCCCCGAAACCTCCCGACACACCGGCAAAAGCTGCTGCAAGTCCGGCAATGGGATGTCTCCCCATCCCCATAAATATTGCTGCACCCAGAGGTATCAGAACGACATAGCCGGCATCAACGGCAACAGAACTGAACATCCCTGCAACAACTACTGAAAAGGTTATCAGCGAATTGGGGACTTTGCTCACAAATATTTTGAGGGCTACGGTTATCAGACCGCTTCGTTCTGCTACTCCTATTCCGAGCATTACCGCAAGTACAAGACCAAGCGGCGGGAACTGCGCAAACACGTCAACCATATTTGTCATTATTCTCCTTATCCCCTCCGCATCCAGAAGATTGATAGCTTTAATGCGCTCCGTAATATCAGGAGCAGGGTGCTCTACACTAACACCCAGACTGCCGAAGATCCAGGACAGTATCAGAATCAGTCCCATCAGCATTGCAAAAAGGGTTACAGGCTGAGGGAGCTTGTTGCCAACATACTCTACCCTGTCAAGTATCTTTTTGAAAATACCGCTTTTTTCTTTATTATTTGCCATTATTTTATATGTTTACATTAAAAATTCTGAAAAGCCAAAAATAATTTATTTTGCAAAAAGACAAAAATTTACATTTTCCCATTTATAAAAAATAAAGCAATAATAACAAAATGAATTCTAAATCCAAATGAATTAATACATTCTAGGCTTGATCAGTTTCCGGATTGCCGGAATAAACTGTAGTTAAACAACTTTCTTAAAAAATCAGGGAGGATAAAATGGATATAAAAGATCTGCAACCCCGTTCATTATGGAGATATTTCCATGAACTTACCCAAATACCAAGGCCCTCAAAAAAAGAGCAGCTTGCCGTGGAGTATGTGAAAAACTTCGGAAAAGAGCATGGATTTGAAACCATTGTTGATGGAACAGGCAATGTGATTTTAAAAAAACCTGCCACCCCCGGTATGGAAGACCGTAAAGGGGTGATACTTCAGTGCCATTTGGATATGGTCCCCCAGAAGAACAGTGATGTTAAACACGATTTTGAAAAAGATCCGATCAATGCATACATTGACGGGGAATGGGTTACTGCAAAAGGCACAACACTGGGAGCCGATAACGGTATCGGCGTTGCAGCAGTTCTTGCAGTAATGGAGTCGGATGATGCAATTCACGGAAAGCTTGAGGCATTGCTTACAGTAGATGAGGAGACCGGGATGACCGGAGCATTTGGTTTAAAGGAGGGGCTTTTGGATGGGGACATACTTATAAACCTTGATTCTGAAGAAGACGGTGAACTTTATGTGGGTTGCGCAGGGGGGATGGATGCAAATATCAGTTTACCCCTCAGTGTGGTGGCTGTGCCCGACAATGTACTGCCCTTTAAATTAAAAGTGTCCGGACTCAAGGGAGGACATTCGGGAATGGATATTCACCTTGGACGCGCAAACTCGATCAAGATTCTTTTCCGTTTCCTGAAGTATGCTTCAGATGAATACGGCATCCGGATAGCTTCTGTTGAAGGCGGGGGAATGAGGAATGCCATCCCGCGTGAAGCGGAAGCAGTTGTTGCAGTACCCTCTTCAGTTGCAAAAGATTTTGAAAAATCGGTACGCGAATATGAATCGGTTTTCAGGAAAGAGTTTTCCAACACAGAGCCTGATCTTGCCTTTACCTTTGAAAAAAACGGTTTGCCCGGCTCACTTTTTGATTCAGCAACACAGGAAAGGCTTATTTTCTCGGTTTACGGATGTCCCAATGGTGTTATCAGGATGAGCGATTCTATACCCGGACTGGTGGAAACCTCTACCAACCTTGCAAGTATCACCTCCGGGGGAGACAAAATATCCCTGCAATGCCTTATGCGCAGTTCGGTCGATTCAGCAAAGGACGATCTGGCAAATATGATTGAATCCGTTTTCAGGCTGGCTGGTGGAAAAGTTGAATTTGCCGGAGCCTATCCGGGATGGAAACCAAACATGGACTCTGAGATACTCAGGATAATGAAGGATGTTTACCGGGAAATGTACGGAAAGCTACCCGAGATAAAAGCTGTTCATGCAGGACTTGAATGCGGTTTGCTCGGTGGTATCTATCCGCATATTGATATGATTTCATTCGGGCCCGAAATAATCAATCCTCACTCACCCGATGAAAAAGTACATATAGAATCGGTTGAAAAGTTCTGGAACTACCTGCTGGAAACGCTTAAGAACATTCCGGAAAAGTAAGGGTTACTTGTGCCTGGGTTCGTCAGAAACACTAAGTTTTTTGCGCCCTTTTGCCCTTCTCTGGGCAAGGACTTTGCGGCCAGAAACAGTTGACATCCTTTCCCTGAAACCGTGTTTGTTTTTCCTTTTTCTGTTTGATGGCTGAAATGTCCGCTTCATTATAATTAAGTTATATTAGGTTTTACTTGTTTTAAAAAATCAGACCGCAAAACTAATGTTTTTTGCAGATATTGCAAAAACAATTTTTGGAATATATTCAACTCTCAGCAGGGAGGTAAACCAGTTTCTTTGTTTTAAAGAACTCCTCCTCAAAAAAAGCGGACAGTTCATACACAGTAATATTTTGTCTGAAAGGCTCTGTTTCGTTACGGATATCGCCACCTTTAAGGTAAAGTATGCCGTTGGGTATTCTGTTTTTGCCCGAAGTTTTGATCATCCCTGAGGTCAGCTTAACAAAGTCAGGGAATTTACAAACCGCCCGGCATACAATGAAATCATATTGATCTTTAAGATCCTCAGCCCTTGAATGAACAGCCGTAACATTTTCAAGACCGAGTTCAGTGGCAATTTCCTTAACCACTTTAATTTTTTTGCGGATTGAGTCAACCAGGATAAAATTTGCTTCAGGCATAACTATTGCCAGTGGTATTCCCGGGAATCCACCGCCTGTACCTATATCAAGAACAGTGGTCCCGTTCCGGAAAAACACCAGCCTTGCAATTCCAAGTGAGTGGAGGAAATGGTGTAAACGAATGTTCTCAATATCTTTACGCGAAATTACATTTATCTTATTATTCCAGTACCTGTAAAGTTCTTCCGCCCTGTTAAACTGATCAATTTGTTTTTGGCTGAGAAAGTCAAAATATTTTTTGATAAGATGCATGAAGAATGGGTCAGAGAGTTTTCCCGCTGCTTTTGAGGATATTGTAAAGCAGATCCCTTGCCCTGAACAGCTGCGCTTTAACAGTGCCTATGGGGAGTTTGAGTTCGGTTGAAATTTCCTCGTATGAGTATTCTTTAAAATATCGCAGTTCAATAAGATTCCTGTAGCGGGGCTTCAATTTGGTTACAACTGTGCGCATCAATTCTACTTTCTGCTGGGTTATCATTGTTTCTTCAGGATCAAGGTCTGTTGATGGAAGGAACTGGGAAGGGTTTTCGTATTCCTCCCCGGGGGGGTCAACTGAAACGGGATTACCCTTCTTTTTTCTCATAAAATCGATACAGTTGTTGGTTGCGATCTTGAAAAGCCAGGTACTGAAAGCAAAATTGGGAGTGTATTGATGAATATTCTTGAAAGCTTTTCCAAATGCCTCTATCGTCAGGTCCTCAGCATCATTGGCATTGTTTACCATTTTAAGCAGCATGAAGTAAATAGCATCCCTGTATCTGTCAAGCAATTCTGCATAGGATTTCTGGTCACCTTCAATAGCTTTCAGTACCAGCCGGTAATCATGTTTTGCTTTTTCTGAAAGGTTGGCGTTTATTTCCATTTATTTCTCCTTGAGCTAAAGTAATTGGCTATAGAAAGTGTCATATTTATTATTGGGATAAAAATATCATACAGAGGCGAAATTAATAATAATTTTTTTTCATTTAAGCGAATGGCACCAAATTTTAATATTAACAATTGTATTAACAACCTCAAAAGAAGCAGCAATAAAGCAAAAAAGTGCAGTGACGATGCGGCTGCAATATAAATCACGGACATGTAAAAAAGCAGGCGGCTTGAGATTTCACCCCCCAGAAGCCACTTGATCCTTTTTCTGTAATAAAAACCGGTTGTAAGGTGCCTTTTTTTCTGTTGTATCCATTCGCCCCATGTTGCGGACGGAATTGAAATTGTGTGGGCAGGATGGCTGTATTCAACGGTGGTGTTGGCTTTTTGAGCCGTTTCGTTGACAAACAGGTCGTCGTCACCAGACTTTAGCTTAAGGTGTGAAGCAAAACCTTTATTCCCGAAAAAAAGTGAACGCCTGTAAGCAAGGTTACGTCCAACGCCCATATAGGGGAATCCTGCCATTGCAAAAGACAGATACTGGATTCCGGTGAACAATGTATCCATTCTGATAATTTTGTTCAGAAAACCTCGCGATTGCGCATATTTTCCATAACCAAGCACTATGCTTTTTTCATTGATGAAATGTTTTTGCATAACGCTGATCCATTTACAGGAGGCTGGCCTGCAATCGGCGTCGGTAAGTAAAACCCATTCATTTTTTGCTGCTTTTAGGCCTAATGTAAGGGCAAGCTTTTTGCCGTGATCTGAACTACTGTTATTGTGTATGAGTGTTGAACGCAGATGTGAATATTTTTTCTTAAGACTTTCGAGGATATCTTCAGTTTCGTCTTCAGAGCAATGGTTAACAACTACAACTTCATAGCTGGTGTGATCCTGCTCCAGGATTGCAGGAAGGTGCTTCCGGAGATTTTCAGCTTCATTCCTTGCACAAATAATTACCGATACGGGGATATCATCTTTTCCCTCATTTTCTGCAGGACGGCGAATAATGCGTGAATAAATTCCGAGCCAATAGACAAGCTGAACGAGGAATGATACCAAAAGGACTGAAACAATAATTGCCTCATGAACAGTTAAATGAAAGTAGTTTGATAAAAACATTTGAAAGATGTATTGGAAAAGCCGCAAGTTTATGAAACATTCACAATAAATCAAATACAAAAGTCAGAGGCGGAACTGTTTTTTTACCATTGTGAATTCTTTTTCTGTTAACCTGCAGTATTTATTTGTAACAGACTTAAGGCAGATCCCCGGAACACTCATATTTATAACCGTTAAGTTTAAAGTATGTAAATTTAATGCATATTATAAATAACTTTGTGAATCTAAATTTTTAAACCCGTCCGGATGTTTTTCAGGGTAAAATCTTTTGATAAAGACACAAATGCCAGGTCAGGTATTATTGAAACCGGCAGGGGTATTATTGAAACTCCCGTTTTTATGCCCGTAGGCTCGGCCGGCAGTGTTAAAGGTGTCAGTCTCCACGAACTTGAAAACAGTATAAAGGCAAGTATCATCCTTGCTAATACATATCATCTCTACCTCAGGCCGGGGATTGAAATTATCCGCCAGGCAGGCGGAATTCATGGATTCACCGGGTGGCAGAAGCCAATCCTGACCGACAGTGGGGGATACCAGGTTTTTTCTCTTGCTGATAACATAAAGCTGAGTGAAGAGGGCGCAGTTTTCCGGTCACATATTGACGGATCAAAACACATGTTTACCCCTGAAAATGTAGTTGATATCCAGCGATTAATCGGAGCTGACATTATTATGGCATTCGATGAATGTACTCCCTATCCCTGTGATTACGGGTATGCAAAAAAATCGATGGAACTAACCCACAGGTGGCTTAAAAGGGGATGGGACCGATTCAATAACACAGTTCCGCTCTATGCGGAAAATCAGGTTTTCTTCCCGATTGTGCAGGGAGGCACCTATGCCGGCCTGCGAACAGAATCGGCTCATTTTGCCGCAGGGTTTGATTCGCCTGGTATTGCTATTGGCGGACTTTCGGTCGGAGAGCCTGCTGATATAATGTATGAAATGATTGAGCATGTCAATAAGGTGTTGCCTGAACATAAGCCACGTTATCTTATGGGAGTTGGTACTCCGGTAAATATACTGGAAGCCGTTGAAAGGGGAGTAGATATGTTCGACTGTGTGATGCCGACTCGGAACGGCCGGAACGGCACAGTTTTCACATTACAGGGCGTGATGAACATAAAGAACCGTAAGTGGAAGGACGATTTTTCACCGGTTGATCCGGATGCAACCACAATTATTGGCACACAATATTCAAGGTCATACTTGCGTCATTTAATCGTTTCCAATGAGATCCTGGGTGCCGTTATTGCAAGCATACACAATCTTGGTTTTTATATATGGCTTGTTAACAGTGCCAGGGAAAAAATTGAATCGGGAGAGTTCGGCAAGTGGAAGAGCTCAATTATCCCAAAATTAAATACCAGATTATGAGCAAGCCGGGACTGAAAATTCTTGACCTGTACATTATCAGGAAATTTCTTGGAACATATTTTTACTCCATAATCCTTATAGTGAGTATTGCGGTTGTTTTTGATTTTGCGGAAAGACTCCACAGGTTCATTGAAAACGAAGCCCCCGTAAACGAGATCATATTCGACTATTACCTGAACTTTATCCCCTATTTTGCCATACTTTTCAGCTCCCTGTTCACATTTATTGCTGTGATCTACTTTACTTCCAAAATGGCTTACAGTTCGGAGATCATAGCAATACTGAGCAATGGTGTAAGCTTTCGCCGCCTGCTTCTGCCATACCTGATCTCGGCAACTGTAATTGCCCTTTTTTCTTTTGTTATGACCGACCAGGTTCTGCCTGGTGCAAACCAAAAACGCCTCGAGTTTGAGGAAGTCTATTTCAGGGGCACACCTCAACGTTTCGGACAAAGGGATATACACAAGCAGATACTCCCCGGTATATATGTTTACCTTTCAAGCTACAGCTTCTCATCGGATATTGCGTATAATTTTTCAATTGAGAAATTCGAGGATGGACGCATGGTATCCAAACTTATCTCTGATTATGCCCGTTGGGATTCAACTTCCGGGAAATGGACGGTTAGAAACTATTTTATCAGGCAATTTGAAGGGGATATGGGTGAAACTATTGAACATGGACGGACGCTTGATACAACTCTTGTTTTACACCCTGATGATTTCAGGATGCGCGACAGGTTTGTGGAGGCAATGAGCCTTTCACAACTGAAAGATTTTATTGAGGAAAAAAAGATGCGAGGTGATGAAAATATAGAGTTCTACCTTATTGAAAGGTACAGCAGATTTGCTTTTCCTTTTTCAACATACATACTTACGATAATAGGTATGACCCTGTCATCAAGGAGAGTCCGTGAGGGAACCGGTTTCCATATTGGATTGGGCATATTGCTTAGTTTTTCATATATATTGTTCATGCGATTTACCGAGATGTTTTCGATTAGCGGACTCTTCAGTCCCTTAGTTGCAGTATGGATACCCAATATACTTTATGCTTTTGTGGGTTATATGCTCTACAGGCTTGCCCCCAAATAGGGCTGAATGCTTATGCCGCTTTATCAGTTAGTTAGTATTGCCATGACCAATTAATCAAAAATAAAATTTTTTTTAATAGAATTGATTTCGTAATGTTGCATTAATTAAAACCGGTAAATAGTTTAATAGCAAATTATCAATCAAGCACCTTATTTTTTAACAAAATGTTTTGTTTATGGGATTAAAACGAAAAATTCTTGAGCTGCACAAGAAAAGGGAAGAGGTATTGAAAGGAGGGGGAGAAAAAGCAATTGAGAAGCAGGCAGCCATGGGGAAACTTACAGCCCGTGAAAGGATTGTATCTCTTCTCGATCCTGATTCATTTCATGAATACGACCTTTTTGTGGAGCATGAGGCCAGGGATTTTAATATGGACAAGAAGATTCTTCATGGTGATGGTGTTATAATAGGAACCGGGACTATCTACGGTGCTCCTGTTTGTATTTTCGCTCAGGATTTTACCGTGGCCGGCGGTTCTTTGGGGATGATGCATGCCCGCAAGATCACCAAGATAATGGACCATGCTTTGAAGCTGAAAGTTCCTCTTATCGGGATTAACGATTCCGGCGGTGCACGTATTCAGGAAGGCGTAAATTCCCTGGCGGGTTATGGGGAGATCTTTTTCAGGAACACTCTTTCCTCGGGTGTGATCCCCCAGATATCCGTTATTCTTGGACCATGTGCCGGGGGGGCGGTTTATTCTCCTGCGCTGACTGACTTTGTGTTTGTGGTTGACAAGATTTCCAAGATGTTCATAACAGGACCCGAGGTTATAAAGACAGTACTCGGTGAGGAAATATCAATGGAGGATCTTGGTGGAGCAAAAGTTCACAGCGAAATAACCGGTAATGCACATTTTTATGCCAAAAGCGAAGCCGAGTGTTTTGAGCAGATCAAAAAGCTGGTTTCCTTTATTCCATGGAACAATATCAGGAAGGCCAAGGCTTTTGAACCTAAAGAGCCAAAATCGGAGTACAGGGTATCTGAAATAGTGCCGGGCGATCCCCGCCAGCCTTATGATGTCAGGGACGTTATAAAGGGGATTGTTGACGATTCGGACTTTTTCGAGATCCAGGAGTTTTGGGCGGCCAATATAGTTATTGGTTTCGGCAGAATGAACGGGGAGACAATCGGATTTGTGGCAAACCAGCCCCTGGTCCTGGCAGGAGTGCTTGATGTAGATTCTTCTGACAAGGCTGCCAGGTTTATCAGGTTCTGTGATGCATTCAATATACCCATTATAACTCTTGTTGATCTGCCCGGATACCTGCCTGGAGTTGATCAGGAACACATGGGTGTTATAAGGCACGGAGCCAAGGTTCTGTATGCATATAGTGAAGCAACTGTCGCAAAGATCACTGTTATTCTCAGGAAAGCATATGGTGGTGGTTATATTGCCATGGCTTCAAGGCATTTAAGGGCCGATTTTGTTTTTGCATGGCCAACGGCAGAGATTGCTGTAATGGGACCGGAAGGAGCGGCAAATATTATTTTCCGCAAGGATATTATGGAAGCCGATGATCCGGATAAGATGAGAAAACAAAAAGTGAAGGAGTACAAGGAAAAATTTGCAAATCCCTATGTTGCAGCAGCAAGGGGTTACGTTGACTCGGTGATAGAACCCGAAGAAACACGAAAGCTTATTCTGCATGCTATTGATGTTTCAGGAAGCAAATCGGTTTTCCTGCCTAATAAGAAACACGGTATTCCTCCGTTTTAATTTTTTTTAAAAAAATCCAATTTGTTCTTATGAAGGATAATGGTTGTGAAGGCAAGAAAAAGAGGTGCCGGACTTTAATGATAGAGGGCACGAAATACAAGACTTATCTGAACAAGAAATATGAAACCCGCAAATTCTGGGAAAAAAAGGATGAGAAGAAAATTTACACCTTTATTCCGGGAACCGTTGTCAAGCTCTATGTAAAAAAAGGGCAGTCAGTTAAAAAAGGAGAACCGCTTATGCTGCTCGAAGCAATGAAGATGCGGAACATAATTACATCTCCTTCTGACGGCAAAATAAGGAAACTAAATGTAAAGGAAGGCAGGAAACTTAAAAAGGACCAGTTAATGGCCGAGATTGAGTAGAAACAGGGAAGCCCTAATAAAAGGCTTCCCCTTCGCATATATAGCAGTCCGGTAAAAGCCCCCTTATCACACCGGCAGCCGGGTTTTCAAAAAGTGCATAACAGGCCGACCCGCTTCCTGACATTGAAGCATAAACAGCCCCGTTTTCAAGCAGCGTTTTTTTGACAGCTTCAATTTCAGGATATGACCTGAAGACCACTTCTTCAAAATCATTCACAATCCGTCCCTGCCATTTTTCAGGCGAAAGTTTAATTAGTTCTTTTATAGGGTTATGGGGCTTGATGGGGTTTACCTTTGAATAAGCCCACGCAGTATCAATTTTAATTCCGGGATAAACTATCAGGATGTAATAACCTTTCAGGGAGAGCTCAATATCCCTGAAAACATTCCCCCTTCCTGAAGCCAGTACAGGTTTGTTTAAAATGAAAAACGGGGTGTCGCTGCCGGTTTTACCTGCAATTTTTTTCATGCCGGCAGTGTCAATATTCAAACCAAACATATTGTTCAATCCCTTTACTGTAAATGCAGCATCTGAAGAACCTCCCCCAAGTCCCGCACCAATCGGAATTACCTTGTGAAGGTGAATGTTTACTCCTGGAAGGTTATAAAGCCGGGACATTTCCTGAAAGGCTTTTACACAGAGGTTTTTTTCACCGGGGGAATCAACCGGCAACCCGGTTGCCTTAAAACCGGGTTGTGAATTGTTGCTTCCGGGCGTTAATTCCAGAATGTCGCAAAGCCCGGCCGGATAAAAAACAGTTTCAATGTCATGAAAGCCGTCCGGCCTTTTACCGGCAACATTCAGCCCGATATTTATCTTGGCATTAGGGAAAAGAAGCATTAACTTTATAAATTCTCCGGGGATAACAAAAAAAAGCCTTGCCGGCAGATACCCCGCCTTGTTTTCAACAAAAATAGGACTTTTTTCAACATTTGCCGGTTAAAAACAAAATGAAATTTTATTCAGTAAAAGATAACTATTTTTATAATTTTGAATAAAATTTTCAAAAGAAGGGATCAGTATGCCAGCTCAGCCGGAAAAATACAGGAGCCGTTCAGCACTAACAGATTACGGAAAAGTTCCGCCTCAGGCGGTTGAACTGGAAGAAACGGTTTTGGGGGCAATTATGCTTGAAAAAGATGCCCTTATTGCGGTTATCGATCTTCTCAAGCCTGAAAGTTTTTACAATAATTCACACCAGAAGATATATTCGGCTATACTTGAGCTTTCATCAAAGGAGAAGCCTATTGATATACTTACTGTTACTGAAGAGCTCAGAAAAAGGAAAGAGCTGGAATCAGTAGGCGGTGCCGTTTATATTACCCAGCTAACAAGCCGTGTGGCATCCGGAGCCCATATTGAGTATCATGCACGGATAATTGCACAAAAGTATATTCAGCGTGAGCTTATCAGGATTTCAACTGAGATACAAAACAGGGCATTTGATGAAAGTACTGACGTTGACGATCTTCTGGATTATTCTGAAACCGAACTTTTCAATATTGCAGAAGGCAATATTAAAAAGGAAGCATTAAAAATCAACACACTTATCAAGGAGGCAGTTCATCAGATTGAAGAATCCGGCAAAAGGGAAGATCATCTAAGTGGAGTGCCTTCCGGATATACAAAAATTGACCGGATAACATCCGGATGGCAAAAGTCGGATCTGATAATTATTGCCGCACGCCCTTCCATGGGCAAAACAGCCTTAGTGCTTTCCATGACAAGGAATATTGCTGTAGAGCATAACCGGCCGGTTGCTATTTTTTCACTGGAGATGTCTTCACTTCAGCTTGTGAACAGGCTTATCGTGAGTGAAACCAAACTTCCTGCAGAGCGAATCAGGAATGGCAAGTTACAGGACTGGGAATGGGAACAGCTGGAAATAAAGATCAAGAACCTTGTTGATGCACCAATATTTATTGACGATACCCCGGCAATTTCAATATATGAATTAAGGGCAAAATGCAGGAGGCTAAAACTTCAGCATGATGTTGGTCTTATAATAATCGACTACCTGCAGCTTATGACCGGAACTGCTGAAACAAGGGGAAACAGGGAGCAGGAAGTGAGCGTTATATCACGTTCATTAAAGGCTATTTCCAAAGAACTGGATATACCCATTATTGCACTTTCACAGCTTAACAGGGCTGTCGAGACAAGGGGGGGGACCAAGCGGCCTCAGCTTTCAGACCTTCGTGAATCGGGGGCAATTGAACAGGATGCCGATATGGTTCTTTTTATTCACCGGCCGGAGTATTACGGATTTCTTGAAGATGAAGAAGGCAACTCAAATATAGGTATAGCTGAAATAATTATTGCAAAACACAGGAACGGAAGGATTGGCGATGTGAAACTGAAGTTCCAGTCGGAATCCGCCTCTTTTGTGGAACTGGATGAAGAACTTCCTGTATTTGAATCGGGCAGCCCATCTTCTATTACACTGGGGTCAAAGATGAACCAGGAAGATGATGATGACAATGCCGGCAACTTCGGCTTCCCTCCCAAAACCTCATTCGATGACGACAATCAGCGCGCCCCTTTTTAAGGATAATCAGAACAGGGTTTTTTGAAATTTCACCAGGTTAATTTTTTTATACAAAGCGGAAAGCTTTTTATATATTTTTCCGGATGTAAAAAATTGACCTAAATTTGCAATTTGATGTTGCTGTAACAGAAATATAACTATATGAAAGCCCCATCAGCCTTTGGCAGACAAAAAGAGATGAACTTAATTGACATACTACAATAACTTTTTGAAAATTAGTTTAATTAACCTTGTTTGTACGTATGAATTTGGATTTCAGTGATTTTTCATTCGATCAACCTATACTTGAGGGGATATCTGCAATGGGTTTTGATGAACCCACACCTATTCAGGAAAGGGCCATACCTGTAATACTCAAGGGAGACGACCTTATAGGGTGTGCGCAAACAGGTACCGGCAAAACTGCAGCATTTATTTTGCCGCTGCTGCAGCTTTTGTTGAAAAAGCCTGATCATAAAGGGACTTTCAGTCTGATACTTGTACCTACAAGAGAATTGGCACTGCAAATTGATCAGCAACTACAGGGGTTTGCCTATTACCTTCCATTCAGTTCGGCACCCGTATATGGAGGAGGAGCCGGCGATGTATGGGAAAAGCAGAAAAAAGCTGTGCAAAGCGGCGTTGATATAATAGTTGCAACACCCGGCAGGCTTATTTCATTGCTTATACTTGGGCATTTGAAGCCGGATAACCTGAAGGTTCTTGTTCTGGATGAGGCTGACAGAATGCTGGACATGGGTTTTTATGACGACATTATGCAAATTATTGATTTTCTTCCCCGTAAACGTCAGACATTGCTGTTTTCAGCTACAATGCCTCCAAAAATAAGGCAAATGGCCAAAAAGGTTTTGAAATCCCCGGCCGAGATCAATATTGGTCTGGCCAAACCACCGGAAAAAGTTCTTCAGGGTGCATATTATGTTGACGATAGTCAAAAAAGAGAGCTTGTCAGAGAGTTACTGAACGGGAAGCAGGATATTAAAAGCATTCTGATTTTTTCATCAACAAAAAAGAATGTGAAAGTCCTGTATAACGGACTTAAAAGTGATGGTTTTACCGTCAATGCAATGCATTCCGACCTGGAACAGAAAGAGAGGGAAGAGGTAATAAACGATTTTAAAAACAGGAAGTTCCAGATACTCATAGCTACTGATATAGTATCAAGGGGTATAGATATTGAAAATATCGATTTAATAATAAACTACGATGTTCCTCATGATGCAGAGGATTATGTACACCGTGTGGGAAGGACTGCCCGTGCTAAAAACAGCGGGGTAGCCCTGACTTTTATAAATCATGAAGAGAGGAGAAAATTCCGGAATATTGAGAGGTTTATAGGGTCAGAAGTGTACAAAATTCCTTTGCCAGGAAATATTTCAGAAGGGGAAAAAAAAGAGAAAGTCCCTGAAAAAAAACGCGGCAGGGGCAGGCCGCGTAAAAATCCCGCTTAATCGCTATTTATCCCTTCCTGCCACTACAATAACAATTTCGCCTCTGGGCGGAGAATTTTCAAAATGATTCACAAGAGTCGAGAGGCTTCCGCGTACAGTTTCTTCAAACACTTTTGTCAGCTCTCTTGAAACAGAAGCTTGTCTTTCAGAGCCAAACACCTCTGAAATTTGTACAAGGGTTTTTATCAGCCTGTGGGGTGACTCGTAAAAAACGAGGGTTCTTTTCTCTTCAGCAAGCTCATTTAGCCTTTTTTGTCTTCCTTTTTTCCGGGGCAGAAAACCTTCAAAGCAGAACCGGTCAGTTGGCAATCCTGAGTCAATAAGTGCAGGCAGGAATGCCGATGCTCCGGGAAGGCATTCCACTTCAATACCATTTTCAACAGAAGTTCGCACAAGCAGAAATCCCGGATCGGAAATGCCCGGCGTGCCTCCGTCTGAAACCAGGGCAACGGTTTTTCCGCTCTTAATTATTTCAGATATTTTTAATACTGTCTTATGCTCATTAAATTTATGGTGGGGAATTACTTTTTTTTCAATGCCGTAATGAGCAAGAAGAACTCCCGTTTTCCTTGTATCTTCAGCAAGTATGATATCAGCTTTTTTCAGGGTCTCAACAGAGCGGTATGTTATATCCCCCAGGTTCCCTATAGGAGTGGGTACGATTACCAGTTTGCCCATCTGATTTATTTTATTCTTTCTGATGCTTGCGTTTTACAAGATTAAAAAGCTTTTCAGCAATTTCATTGTCTTCATCCCAGCTGAAACTTTCTTTCAGGTAATCCTCAGCCTCCTGGTAAGATGATGCATTATTGAGAAAATCAATACACTGATTGTATGTATCCGGATTGTTGCCGAAAAGTTTTCTGATAAAAAGGAATTTTTCGTTCAGTCCTATGGAGTCCCTGAGGTCTCTGATAGGCCGGTTCTGCAAACGGCTGGTAATGTTGTCGCCCTTTCTTTTCTCAGCAAGAGCCTCGTTAACATGGTTTTGTGAATCAGTATACTTGTCCGCCAGTATATCCGCTTTCCTTTTTTTGCCATTTTCACTTCCCGTATCTTCGTCTTTACGCATATTCTCCTCTTCTTTATCTTTTTCACCGGACTCCTTCCTGTCAGGTTCTTCCAATTGTGTTTCACTTTCTTCTTCAATCTCCAGGTCTTTTTTTTCCTTGTCGGAGATACCCGGGATCCTGTTTTCTACTTCAAAAAAACGGCCGGCTTCACTTTCGGTAACTTCAGGGTCTGCAGGCACAGGAGACTTTTCTTCATCCCCCTCCCTTTTCTCATCCTCTTTTTTGCTGCTGTCATTTCTGATAATAAGAAGCATTGAATAGATCTCCCTTGTTTTTTCAAGTGCAATGTCAATGTCGATATTATCAGGATTAGCTGATTCAGTTATATTTTTCATAACCAGCTCCAGTTCCCTGAGTTTGCGTGACAACTTTATTTCATAATTTTTTGAAGACATTTGATTATCAGGTTTAGCTTCATCCGTATGTGTGTACTTCCGGATAAAAGAAATTCATGTACCTTTGCAAAGGTAACAATTATGTGAATAAATTATCCTGCTTTTAATGTAGATTATTATAAGCCGGCAGTTGTTGTCCCGCAGAAATTATTTCACCTTTATGGCTGAATTTAAAATTGAACAGCAGGAAGGCATTAACAATTGCACTGTTCTGCTAAACAGGCATTACCCCGATGTGTCTTCTGTTTTCGCCTCTCTTGAATTGCTTTCCCGGCAGAGAATGTATGCTGAAAAAACTGTAGTATTGTTTGAGCCTGACCGGCTTTCAGGTTACAATAAAAACTGGTGGCAAAAAGTTGCCGCTTTTTTAAATGATAAAGGTATCAAAAGACTGGTATTGGCCGGGATGCGCAACACACCGACTTCAGTCCCTTTAAGGGCAAAAGTTGAGCACCACCTGTCCCCGGCCGGTTTTGCAAATAATTTCACAACCGGGAAATTCAAAAATGAAGCGATACTTATATGCGGGCATCCCAGTGATGAAATGGAGCAAATATTGCAACAGCTCCAAAATAAAACCCATAATACAGTTCTTGAAGTAAACCTGAACAGTCTTGGAGAAAATGTTGAATATTTCCGAAGCTGTCTTGAAACACCCGCAAAGCTCATTGCTGTTGTAAAGGCTTCTTGTTATGGTATTGGTTCATTTGATATCCCCTTTTTCCTTGAAGACCATCAGGCAGATCTGTTTGCCGTTGCATATACAGATGAAGGAGTGGAACTTAGGGAAGCCGGGATTAAACTTCCTGTTCTTGTTATGAGTCCTGATCCTGATTCATTTTTTCGGTTAACAGATTATGATCTTGAACCGGAACTTTTCAGTTTCAGGGGACTGACACTTTTTAACAGAGTACTTCAAAATAAAGGCATTGAAAATTATCCCGTACATCTGAAACTCGATACCGGAATGCACCGCCTTGGCTTTTTGCCCTGTGAAGTTGACAGGCTTATTGAAGAATGCAAGAAACTCGAAAGAATTACTGTCAGATCCGTTTTTTCACATCTTTCTGTTGCAGATGAGCCACAGCATGATGAATTTACTTTGGAGCAGTTTGGGAAGTTTGCCGGGCTATCGGACAGGATTGAAAAGGGGCTTGGCTATCCGGTGTTGCGACATATTCTCAATTCTCCCGGGATTGAAAGATTCCCCGGTTACGGATTTGACATGATCAGGCTTGGTATAGGCATGTATGGTGTAAGTGCTTTGGAAAATAACACTTTGCAAAATGTGTGTACTCTCAAAAGCAGAATTAGCCGGATCAAACATCTGCAGCCAGGCGATTCAGTGGGGTATGGAAGGAAACACAGGGTAAGCAGGCCTCAGAAGATTGCTGTTGGTGCTGCAGGTTATGCTGACGGATTGAACAGGAAGCTTGGAAACGGGAACTGGGAGGTGATTGTGAAAGGCAAACCTGTCCCGGTCATAGGAAATATATGCATGGATTCATGCATTATAGATATAACAGGGATTGATGCCTGCGAAGGCGATGAGGTAATATTGTTCGGAGAGAGTAATAATATCATTAAAATGGCAGATGTTCTGGAAACAATTCCATATGAGGTTCTTACCGGAGTTTCGCGCAGGGTCAGGCGTGTCTTTGTGAGAGGCTGATTTACCCTCTTTCACTTATTATTTCGAGCTTGTCAGGGTTAATTATCTTTATTCTCCTGCCGTCAATTGAAATAACATTCTCCGATGCAAAGTTTGACAATGTCCTGATTGCGTTGGAGGTTGTCATATTTGAAAGGCTTGCCAGATCTTCCCTTGAGAGGTAAACTTTAATGGTTTTGCCGTCTTCTTCAAGCCCGTATGTTTCTTTTAGAAAAATAAGTGATTCAGCCAGTCTGCCACGTATATGCTTCTGTGTAAGTGTGACAGTGCGACTGTTTGAGAAACCCAGTTCACTTGCAAATGATTTGATAATATTCAGCGAAAGACCGCTGTTGGTTCTGAGAACCTGGAAAAGCATATTTTTGTTAATCACACATATTTTGGAATCTTCTATTGCAACGGCAGATGCCATATAGTTTTCTTCTGCAAAAAGTGCCCTGTATCCAATAAACCCAACAGGTTTAGCCATTCGAACTATCTGTTCCCTTCCGCCTATTCCCTCCTTGTAAATTTTAACCTTTCCTGATGAAAGACAAAGCAAGCCGGTGGGCTTTTCACCTTCCAGGTAAATAATATCCCCTTTTTTGTACTCCAGGCATTTGTGATCACGCGACAGGATCTCTTTTTCCCTGACTGAAAGGGAATTAAAGATTGACAAACGGTTGTCAATGCAATTATCACATATATATAAAGTATTCTGCATGGCCTGAAAAAAAGTTATCCCTCACCCCGGGTTAAGAAAATGCAAATTTATGTATATTCCTTATGTAAGCCTCAGCTTTGTGTAAAAATCTTATAATATTCAGTTTTTTTCATTGTATTAAGCCGAAGCAGCCTGTTTAAAACTTTCCTACAAGCGGTATTTTCCTTCCATATCCAAATGCCTTTTCCGACACCCTTATGACCGGAGGAGACTGGTATCGTTTGTACTCGGAGTTATTTACAAGTGATATGGTTTTGTCAACTGATGACGGGTCAAGTCCCGCTTCCTTAATTTCACTTGCTGAACGGTTCAGTTCAATATACTGGTAAAGTATTTTATCAAGAAGATCATATTCAGGCAGATCATCCGAGTCTTTCTGATCCTCTTTAAGTTCTGCCGAAGGAGGCCTTGAAATTATCCCTTCAGGAATTATTTCTGTATTTTTGTTAATATACCCTGCAATTTCATATACCCTTGTTTTGTAAACATCTCCCAGAACAGAAAGGCTGCCGCACATATCGCCGTAAAGTGTTGAATATCCTGCAGCAGATTCACTTTTGTTGGATGTGTTAAGCAGCACACTTCCGAACTTATTGGAACAGGCCATCAGAATATTGCTTCTGATACGTGCCTGAATATTCTGCTCGGTGTTGTCTTCAGGCAAATTGTTAAAGAGAGGGTTTAAAAGTTCGGTATAGAGATCAAACAGCCGGTCAATTTCAATAATGTGATATCCGATCCCAAGTGTTTCTGCCAGCTTGACTGCATCCTCAAGGGAGTCCCTGGCTGTGTAACGTGAAGGCAGGATCAGTGCTTCAACATTTTTCTGTCCCAGTGCCTTCACTGCAATAACAGCTGTCACGGCTGAATCTATTCCCCCGGAGAGTCCTATTATTGCCTTTTTAAAACCCAACTTGTAGAAAAAGTCCCTTACCCCAAGCACAAGTGCCTGGAATGTCATATCAACCGGGTCCTTTATATTTAATTTTAATCCGTGTGCCCTGGTATCTGTTACTTCGTCAAGTTCATATATCTGAAAATCCTCTTCAAAAAAGGCCAGTCTGTCAAATACTTCTCCCTTTTGGTTAATTACAAGAGAGCCGCCTTCAAAAACAAGATCACTGTTGGCGCCTGTCTGATTTACCACAAACAGGGGAATACCGTATTTTTCGGAGTTTTTCATATATACCTCCTTCCTGGCCTCTATTCTGGAAGCTGCAAATGGTGTTGCCACCAGACCTGCAACAAAATCGGGATTAAGTTCCATAAGCTTGTCCATTGGAGATTCCCTGTAAAGGAGAGTTCTCCCAAAACTGTTAGCAACGGGTTGACTGAACCAAAAGTCTTCACATATTGCAATGCCGATTTTTTTCCCTTTAAAATCGATTATCCTGAACTCATTGTTGGGTTCAAAATAACGGCACTCATCAAAAATATCATAGTCAGGCAAAAGTGTTTTATGATGGACACTTTGAATATTGCCGTCATACAGGAAAAAGGCAGAATTATAAAGGTTTTTCCCCTTTTCATTTTCATTGAATGAAGGGCTGCCAATAATAACTCCAATATCAGTGCATATCCGGGCAATGCTTTCGACTGATTCCAGACACTTTTTTACAAATCCGGGGTAGTCCAGCAAATCAAGCGGCGGGTAGCCGCAAACCGACAATTCCGAAAATATTAAAAGATCAACATTGAATTGCTGGGCTTTCTTTATATTCAGAACAATATCGGTAGTATTTGTAACCAGGTCACCTACATGATAATTTAACTGGGCAAGCGCTATTTTCATCTGTATAAATTATGTTTAGTAAATTGTTTATCAATATTTCACCTAATATTGACTTTGAACTATTGCTTTTCAATCCGATGGATTCCCCACATTTATTCATGTCTTTTTATGAGTCTTAAGAATCATGGGGAATTCATAAGAAAATATATTTATTAAGTTATTGGCCTTATGCATCTTACCATGACAATATTTTCATTGAATTTTGTGAAGATATTGAAAATATCGTCATGGACGATTCATCTGTATAAATTATTAGAGTTACAGTGAAATACCAAATGTAACCTCCATTTTTTATCTCCCGAAGGTGAGGGAACTTCCCTTTTTATTCATCTTTTTTCCGGCAAACAATTTCTTCAGCTTTTCTTTTTTTAAAAAAGGCTAAAAAAGTACTCCCAATCTTACGGAAACAGAATGGGATAAAGCATTGTAATCACTTTTGCTGCTGATCAGGTCAACAAAATGATGGCGGTAATTAAGTCCCGCTATCAATCCTGTCTGTCCCCCCAGTGAATAGTAAACACCGGCACCGATATGATATGACATACTGAATAAATTAATCTCATCGGAGATCCCGGCATCCTTTAGTCCGGCCTGGCTTTCGTCTGCTGTTGCCCTTATATTGAAATGTGTTCCGAATCCCAGGTTGGAAAAAATTGTAGTATAACCTATCTCCCTTGAAATGAACTCCATACTTATGGGGACATTAACATACCTGAGGTTGTACTTAACCGTGCTTCCGGGTGCAACCTGATGAGTGCCCTGGTCGAACTGAATGTCCATACCATCTTCAAACAGCAGCTTGCCACCAATGTTTCCTATAGTAATACCTGTGGAAAAAGCATAGTTTGGGTTGAAAAAATAATCGGCTTTCATTCCTGCGCTGAATCCTGCGGCAACGCCCTCATTGCTGACACCTTGAGTATTTGACTTCAGCCAGCCAAGCTGAGGTTCAGTGATCACACTAAAACGTATTCCCTGGGAAAGGGCACCGGATGTAACGGTCAGAAACAATATCAGTAAAAAGTGTTTTCTCATAATCAGATACTGGTTTGCAAATTATCTCTCAGGCAAATATTCAGGGGTATGGTTGCAGCAATATTGCCTGCTGATGCAACCGTTTAATTATGTTTTACGTACACAAAATTAAATAAAATTTGCATATACCTTGCCAGAAATAATTTTTCAATTATGTTTGATATATTTTTTAACATTCTTTAGGTGAAAAGCGTGAGATTAATCAAATTTTATGTTCATTTGTATAACCATTTGAAACTATTAACGGGTGAGTATGAGAGGTTTTTTCGTAATTGAAAGATTTATCCTGCATAAAAAGATTCTCTTTCCTGGTTCATTATTTGTAATGCCATTTGTTTTTGCCTTTCTGTTTTTTTCCTGTGCTCCCTCTGACAGAAGCAGGGTGGATCTATCAGGTATTGAAGCAAATATTGAGATAAAGCGCCTGGAAAAAGATCTGTTAAATCTTGATCTGGAAAATATTGATGAGGAGGTTAAAAATTTGCAGGAGAAGTATGGCGATTTTTTTGAAATATATAATAATCTCATTATAAGAATTGGCAATCCCGGTTCACCTGCATACGAAAGTAATCTGAGAAGCTTTCTGACTGACTATGATATACATCAGTTGCAGATGGAGGTAAAAGAGGTGTTCCCGGATCTGGAGGATATTGAATCAGGACTTTCAGAGGCTTTCAGGAGATACAAATACTTTTTCCCCGGCTATACCGTTCCGGCTGTTTATACCTTTATTGCAGGGTTTAACCAGTCAATTGCAACATCTGAGAGCATTCTTGCAATTGGGCTTGACAAGTATCTTGGGGAAGGGCATAAGTTTTATGATCAGCTTCATATACCCAGGTACAAGCAAATGAAAATGCACCCTGGCAAGGTAGTATCAGACTGCATGAAAGCCTGGGCATTGACTGAATTTGAATATGCAGACAGTGTTGACAATTTGATATCCAATATGATATATCACGGCCGCATTATGTATTTTAAAAAGATGATGCTGCCAGATCAACATGATACGCTGATAACCGGTTTTACCAGTCCGCAGCTTGAATGGTGCCGGAATAACGAAGATGTGATGTGGACTTACCTTGTTGAGAACCGCCTTTTGTTTTCTACAAACAAGAGAGATATCAGCAGGTTTATAAATGATGGCCCCTTTACTTCAGAGTTCACAAGGGAATCTCCTGCAAGAGCTGTGGTGTGGCTTGGATGGCAGATTGCCGAATCATATATGAGAAGGAACCCAGACGTTACACTTGAGGAGTTTATGAATAACCATGATTACCAGAAAATATTGAATGAAGCAAGATACAGGCCTTGATTGGCTTCCGGAAATTTGTCCGTGGGTTTCACAACACGGTTTCAGGCTGCTTTTGTTTGACAAAAAGACAATTATATTAACACAATTAATTTATGGATAATTACTTAAACTGTTTTTTAATATGAAGTCAGATATTGAAATTGCCTCTTCGGCTAAAATGAAGCATATTGATGAGATTGCTTCCCAACTGGGTATTCCTTCAGGAGATCTTGAACATTACGGCAAGTACAAGGCAAAAATACCTTTAAGTTATATTGATGAGGAAAAATCCGGGAAGAACAACCTGATACTTGTTTCCGCCATGTCTCCTACTCCAGCCGGAGAAGGAAAGACTACAACTTCCATTGGCCTTGCACAGGCTCTGAATAAGATAGGTAAAAAATGCACTGTAGTTTTGAGGGAACCTTCACTTGGACCTGTTTTTGGGATCAAGGGAGGGGCAGCAGGAGGAGGCTATTCCCAGGTGCTTCCCATGGAAGATATAAACCTCCATTTTACAGGTGATTTTGCTGCTGTGGAAAAGGCAAATAACCTGCTTGCTGCTATGATAGACAATTGTATACACCACAACAACGGAAATGGATTTTGTCTGGACCCACGAACAATAGTGTGGAAGCGCTCGATGGATATGAACGACCGTTCGCTTCGCCATATTGTTGTGGGCCTTGGCGGATCTATGGGCGGAGTTCCCCGTGAAGCAGGATTCAATATCACGGCTGCTTCTGAAATAATGGCAATTCTTTGCCTGGCGAAAGACCTTGATGACCTGAAAGAGAGGATGGGTAACATATTTGTTGGGTTTACATTTGACAAGAAGCCTGTATTTGCAAGGGATTTGAAAGCAAATGGTGCAATGGCAGCCCTTCTGAAAGATGCAGTTAAACCTAACCTGGTTCAAACAATCGAAAACACCCCGGCAATTATTCACGGGGGGCCTTTCGCGAACATTGCACAGGGAACCAATTCATTGATTGCAACGCGTATGGGATTGTCGCTTTCTGAATACGTTGTTACCGAGGCAGGTTTTGGATTCGATCTGGGGGCTGAAAAGTTTTTCGATATTAAATGCGGTTATTCCGGACTATCTCCGAAAGCTGTTGTGCTCGTGGCTACCATCAGGGCGCTGAAATACCATGGAGGCGCAGGTATAAAGGAACTGAAAGAACCCAACCTGAAAGCACTTGAAAGGGGATTGGCCAACCTTGAAAAACATGTTGAAAATATTAAGAGGTTTAACATTGATGCGGTAGTGGCAATTAACAAGTTTTTTACCGATACAGATGAAGAGGTGAAGCTTGTTCAGGAAAAATGCCGGGAGAAAGGTATTGAGGCAATTGTAGCCGACGTATGGGGAAAAGGAGGAGACGGGGCGACAGATCTGGCACACGGTGTTGTGCAGATTACTGAAAGCTGTAAAACGAAATACACTCCTATGTACGAATGGGAATGGGATATTGTGAAAAAAGTTGAAACGATTGCCAAAAAGATCTATGGAGCTAATGCAGTTGACTTTACCGCAAAGGCCAAAAAAGATATGAAGAAGATTGAAGCCCTGGGTCTAGACAAGTTACCTGTATGTATTGCAAAGACGCAAAACTCCTTGTCAGACAATCCAAAACTGCTTGGACGCCCAAAGGATTTTGTGGTAACCGTCAGGGAAATTGAAATAGCATCAGGAGCCGGATTTGTCATTCCGATAACAGGCAACATAATGCGGATGCCCGGTTTATCCTCCTCGCCTGCAGCCGAGTCAATAGACATTGATAATAAAGGCAATATCACCGGGTTATCCTGATCATCCGGGATATGTTATTTAACCTTGTTTCATAAATAAAAAAGTCCCCGTTTCAGGGGACTTTTTTATATGACAACTTGCTGCCGAACTATTCCGGATGAATTGCATCAACAGGACAAACATCCACGCATGCACCACAATCAGTACATGTTTCGGGGTCAATCTTGTAAATGTCCCCTTCAGATATTGCCTCAACAGGACATTCATCTATGCAGCTACCGCAAGCTGTGCAATCTTCATTAATTACGTAAGCCATTTCAAATCAGGTTTTTAGTTAGAAATTTCAATGATCTTTTCCCGTTAATTCTGTTTTAGAATAGAGATTATTAAAAGGCAAAAATATAAAAAATAGCTCAACAAAAAACTGACTTATCGCATTTTTTAATGAACCTGAAGGGTTACCCAACTTCTCCGCCTGTAAAATTATATGCCAGCCATGCAAGGTTCCCCATGGCATTTTCAATAATTTCATCATTTATATCAAAATAGGGGGTATGCAGCTTTTTTTCGGGCATACCGGTGCCGGTACGGTAAAAAACGGCAGGATATTTCTTTGCAAAATAAGCAAAGTCCTCTGTTGTCATTCTTATATCAAGTTCCTTTACCATTCCTTTTCCAAGGTACTGCTTTGATAAATGTGCAGCAGCTTCGGTGAACAGGGGGTGGTTTTCAAGAGCCGGATAACCTTTGCGAATTATCACATCACAGTCACCGCCCATCT